>JBJTXC010000152.1:0-14244 GCA_046082065.1 Burkholderiaceae bacterium | reverse complement strand
AAAAGAAAGCTGAGACAAAACCGAATGACAGCACCGCCAGCCCGAAGCGAACGCCATTTCAGGCACCCCTGCGGGTCGTGCCAAAATCGCCGCGACTTTTGACGCCAAAAGCTGTCACTCCCGACGATCAACAAAAACCAGCGGAGCGAGATGTCACCATGCAAGCCACACCGCCAAAAATGGTGGTGAGAGATACACAACCCGGTCATTCGCCTTTGACTGCTCGCCCATCCTTGGTATCGGTAGACCAGGGTAATGATATTAACCGGGTTAGGAGTGGTTCTTCACCGGCCAGGCTGTCATCATCTTCGCCGCAACCCGTAAATTCATCATCAACCCGGCCACCAGCGATACCGCGGCTGGACCTACAGTCATTAAGCAAAAAATTAACTGCTAGCGCATCCATCGGGCTTCATACCCCGAATAACACCCCAATCCACAGCTCGATAAACACGCCAACCCATACAACATTCAATAGCAAAAACAGTACGCCAAACAGTAGTCCAAACAGTAGTCCGATATCGAGCCCGATCAAGCTCAAATCAGCGCGCGGATCATTGCGAGTACACATCAAGGATGCCAAACCGATCAGCTCCTCGGCGCCCAACACACCGCACAAATCGGCGCGTTCGGCACCTGAGTATCAACCCTCATCCGTACGCAGCTCAATCAAATTGCCGAGCAAAGATCGTCATACGGATATTCAGCCACTCCCTTCACCGCACCGACTAGACAAGGAATTAATGTCATTGACAGACGAGGTGGCGGGCCATGTCGTACGAGCGATACTGGGTACTCAAGATGGTCGCGGCGACTCGTCCGCCACCGAAAAGCTCGCGAAGCCTATGCGTGAGTCGGACGCCAAGACTTTGCTGCGGAACGATCTCTTGATTTCGGTAGATCAATTCTCACCGGCACTGCGCGCCCGGCTGCCCAAGTCATATAACCAAGCGACCATCTCTCACCCGGAACTGATCAATGTCTTGTATGGCCAGGCATTTGCAAACAGCCCGGCCGGTAAATCATTGGCTGCCACAAGAAAATCCGTGATGGACGACTACAGCGATCAGTCTCTCACCCTCAGCGAGCTTGCTACGCGCGAACAGTCTGACCCGGATATCAGACATCGCTACCAACAGAACATGGAAGACCGCACCACGGCGTTCGCTGATTTCGCCTTTGGCGACAAAGCCAGCCGATCACCCGGCAACATCATCTCGCCGGAGTTATTTCAGCTATGGCGCGCGATGGATCGCGAGTTAATCAAGCAGAAGATGAGCAGGGCAGAGCGTGAGCGGTTGGCGTTTGACATGCTGCTGACACGCCTGGTACTGCGCACCGCCAAGGGTGATGACTCGGAGGCTGCGCTGGCCATGCCTTCGCTGTTTTATAACTCGGTCAAGCAAGCTTGCAAGCCCGTATTCCCAGGGTTTGTCGCCAAGGCAATGGCGATATTCGACGCTGAGCGACGGGCTCCCAGCAACACCGCTGCACCGGGTGGCGGCAGCGTAACGAGCAACAGCTAAACCAAACCGAGTATTCGCCCAAACTCAACGAGGTAGGGCGTATCTTTCAGCGCCTCGCCCTCGACATTGGCCAACAGGTCGCTCAAGCGACTACGCACACCGTGCAGCTGATCGCTCAGCTCGCCCGGTGTGCCCTCCGGTTGCGCAAGCGTTTGCCTCAGCAGCCTCACTTCTTCGCGTAAAGCCTCAAGTTTGGCCGATCCGGGCGGCGCGGCCATGAGCTCCTGCTCAAGATCAGATACGAGTTGCGCGATGCGCTCCAAACTGAATTCCGATGACATGACGTCCTCCTTTTTCGGCATGGTGTATCCGTGTCGGGACGCTGTCAATCCGAGGAGATCAGACCCATGCTGGTAAGAGATTACGCAAATTTGAATGTGGTGTGCTGTGAGCCTGATGCACCCATCGCCGAAGTGGCCGCCTTGATGCGGCGACACCATGTCGGTGACGTCGTGGTGGTCGATAACCAGCAAGACGGCGCCCGGGTGCCGATTGGGATCGTTACTGACCGAGATATTTTGTTGGAGACCCTGGCGTTGGATGTGGACCCAAAAATGTTTTCGGCGGCAGAGCTGATGAGTTCACCCGTGACCACGGTGCAGGAAGACGCCAATTTGAACGAAGCGCTGGGCGTCATGCGCGGCAAGAAAATCCGTCGGCTACCGGTTGTGAATCGAGCCGGTGGTCTGTTCGGGATGATCACGTCGGACGATGTGATCAACTTGATTGCATCCGAGCTTGCGATGGTGGCGGGTTTGATTGTGGAGCAACCGATCCGCGAGAGCCGGCTGAGGAAATAGCGCCGTGGGCATGACGGCGCATACCTGACTTTGGGGTCCATAAGTCGTTTTACATAATACAAATTATGCGGCTTTTATATGGGTTGTGCCGATGAGGATACTGGTGGTCCACAACGCCTATGTGTACCGCGGTGGCGAAGATACGGCGGTCGAGGCTGAGATCAGTTTGCTCAAGCGGCATGGCCATGAGCTCATGATGTACCAGCGTGACAATGCAGAACTCAATACGCTGCCACGCTGGCGAGCAGCGATCGATAGTCTGTGGTCTAGGCAAACCGTGACTGAAGTCGGGCGATTACTGCGACGCTTTAAGCCGCACCTGATACACGCCCACAATACCTTCCCCTTGATCTCACCATCGTTGTACAGCGTCGCCGAGCATTACGGCGTACCGGTGGTTCAGACCCTGCACAACTTTCGGCTGTTGTGTCCCCAAGCGATGTTGATGCGGGATAACCGCAGCTGCGACGATTGTGTCGGTCGCTGGCCTTGGCGGGCGCTGCTGCATCGCTGCTACCGCAGCTCGCTGACGCAGTCGGCAGTCAGCGCCAGCACGCTGTCTTTACACCGAGCGCTGGGTACGTGGCGACACCGTGTGCGTCGTTACATCGTCCCGAATCAGATGTGTCGCGAGATCTTCATCCGTGGCGGGCTACCGGCTGACAAGCTGTGCATCAAACCGAATTTTGTCGATGCGAGCACATTGCCTGCAGCGCCACGCTTTGCGCCTGACAAACATACGCCACGCCTGGTTGAGCCCAAACGTTCAGGTGGGGTTTTCATCGGCAGACTATCTCCTGAAAAAGGCTTGCTGACGCTGGCGCAAGCAATTCAACAGCGCCCGGTCACGCGTATCGCCGTCTGCGGCAGCGGCCCGTTGCAGGCGATGGTCGAACAAAGCGAGGGGCTGGATTACATTGGTTTTCAGCAGGGCGCCGCGCTCAGGCAACGCATCAGCCAGGCAGAATTTTTAGTCATGCCCAGCACCGGCATTGAAAGTTTTGGACTCGCTGCGATTGAGGCATTTGCTTGCGCCACACCTGTCATCGCAAGTAGACACGGTGGTCTGCGTGAAATTGTCGAGCACGGCCGCAATGGTTTGCTGGTAACACCCGGCGACGCCAATGAATTAGCGCAAGCAATCGCCTATGCGGTTAGTCACCCGAGCGATATGCGGCGTATGGGTTTGGAGGCATATCAGACCTATCTGGCGCGCTACACGCCGGAGCGCAACTACGCCATCCTGATGGACATCTACCATCAAGCGCTCGCTCCCCTGCCCGACTCGCTGATTAACGAAACGATCGATGCCTAAACTTGCGCTGGTACTGAATGAACCTCCACCGTATCGCATACCAATTCTCAACCGCGTCGCTGCCACGCCAGACCTGCAACTGCAGGTGATATTTTGCTGCCGACGCGAGCCGAATCGGTTCTGGGATTTACCACCGATGCAGTTCGAGACGGTGTATCTGCGCGAGCGCATTACAACGGTCAATGGCCGCTATATTCACAATAATCCTGAGGTATTGCTTGCCTTGACGCGTTTCTCGCCCGATGCGGCGATTGGCAATGGCTTCAATCCCACGCATCTATATGCAATGAGCTGGTGCGCGCTGTGGCGAGAGGTCTATGTGCCCATGACCGACGGTACCTTGAAGTCCGAGCGAGGCCTTAGCAAGGTACATGTGGGTTTGAGGCGTTGGGCCTACCGACGCGCGCGCAGCGTGATCGCTGCGAGTGATGGCGGCTTCGCGCTGTACCGGCATTATGGTGTGCCGAGCTCTGCGTGTTACCGCTCTTGCTTGTGTATTGATAATGAGAGCTTTAGCGCGGTCGCCGAGCAAGTGCAGCCGGCTGAATTCGACTTTATTTTTTGCGGCCGGCTTGAACCGGCCAAACGACCTGAATTCGCTATGGAAGTTGCCACGCGCTGCGCGACACTTTTAATGCGAAAAATGCGCCTGTTGATTGTGGGGTCGGGTAGTGCCGAGGCAGCCTTGCGGCTCAGGGCAAAAGCGCACGCCAACAACCTCGAGGTAATGTTTCACGGCTTTGCCAAGCAAGCGGATCTGCCCGCCTTGTACCGATCAGCAAAAGTTTTTCTGTTTCCGACTGAAGCGGATGTGTGGGGCGTGGTGGCCAATGAGGCCTGCGCCGCGGGTCTGCCGGTGATGATCAGCCCGCATGCGGGCGCTGCAAATGAGTTGGTGGTGGATCGGCAAAACGGTTTCGTGCGCGAGCTCGATCTTGAGCAGTGGGCAGATTGCGCCGCAACCCTGCTATCCAATGATGCACTGCGCGCTGCTTATGGGCAGCGCTCGCGCGTTATGGTCGAGCCCTATAACTTCGACCAATCAGCCCTCGGCATCATTGAAGCAGTGAGGGCGGCGGTTGGCTCGCCGACTAAAACAACTCAGGCAGTCAGGCGCCCTGTTTGGTAATCACGCACGGCTTGTTCAATCTCGGCCATGGTGTTCATCACGAACGGACCATACTGCACGATAGGCTCGTTCAACGGACGGCCAGCCAGTACAAGAAACCGCGCGCCCTGATCTGCCGCTGTGAATGCAGCAACGTCGCCATCATTCAACACGGCGGCGCTATGCGTCGCCAGCAAGGTATCAGCGCCTGCCAACCTGAGTTCACCCTCGAACACATAGGCCATGGCATTCAAGCCACGCGCAATTCGCAACGAAAAACTCGCACCGGGCGGCAATTGCACGTCGATATACATCGGGTCGGTCGATAAACCCGCAATGGGCCCGGTGATCTGGGTGTCCTCGGTATCCAGCGTGCCGGCAATCACCTTTACCTGACCACCACCCGCAAGTGCGTGTACCGGAATCTCGTCGGGTTGTATGTCGCGGTAGCCCGCCGGCTTCATTTTTTCTTTGGCAGGCAAATTAATCCAGAGCTGGAAGCCACGCATGCGACCTTCCAATTGCTGCGGCATTTCTGAGTGAATAATGCCGCGGCCGGCGGTCATCCATTGCACACCGCCGCTTTGCAGATCGCCTTGGTTACCCATATGGTCTTCATGCCGCATATGGCCGTCGAGGATATACGTGACGGTTTCAAAACCGCGATGGGGATGCGACGGAAAGCCGGCAATGTAATCGCCGGGGTTATCCGATGAAAACTCATCCAGCATCAAGAAAGGATCGAGCCGCACATCTTTTCCGCTGCCCAGGCTTCGGCGTAGCCGAACGCCTGCACCATCGGAGGTATTAATGGCGGGAATAATGCGCGACAAAGTGCGCAGCACCACTTCATTAGATGACATAAGCAAACCTTTAAGCAAACAGCCCGCTATTGTACCGAGAGTGTCAGAACGCGGCAGATTCCCATGCGGCCATGCGAGGACTCAATCTGCATCGACAGCAAGCGTCGCATCAGATCATTGATTACTTTAACAAGGCAAGCTGCTCATCCTCCAGATAACACCACTCGCCTTCAGCTAACGCCAACGAAGTCAAGCGCAGCTGACCTATTGAGATACGCTGCAGTGCGGCGCAATGATTATCCGCCGCGGCCAGCATACGTTTGACCTGATGATATTTTCCCTGCGCGAGTACGATTTCAAGCTGCTGCTCAGCAACCTGTACACATTCCACCGCAGCGAGTGGCGCGGCTTCATCGTTGAGTTGAACGCCATTCTGTAGTGCGTCGAGGAGTACAGCTGTAATTGGCGCCGCAGTGGTGGCGAGATAACGCTTCAGCACATGATGCTTCGGCGATGACATGCGGTGATTGAATGCACCGTCATCCGTCAACAAAAGCAAACCCGTGGTGTCATGGTCCAGCCGACCAATTGCCTGCACCTCGCGCTCCCGAAAAATCTCGGGTAGCAGCGTCATCACGCTGGGGTGATGACTGGGCCGGCGCGAGCACTCAATACCACTTGGTTTGCTCAGCGCAATGTAGACAAACTGGCGGTACTGCCAGAGTTCATCGAACAAACTGAATTGAAGGCCATCAGTTTCAAATACAGCGCGCTCATCATCGACAACTTCGCCATTGATGCTGACTTCGCCTGACCGTATCAGCTGCCGACACGCGTTGCGCGTACCCAAGCCCTGCGACTGCAGGATGCGATCAAGGCTGAGCTTTGTCATCCAAAAAACGTGCTAATTCTTTAAAGCCCTGCGCGCGTGCAAAATCAGCGGCGGTCATGTCAGCTTCATTTTTAAGCTTGGGGTCCGCACCCTCATCCAATAAAAGCTTGATGACAGCGCCGTGCCCGCCACGCGCCGCCATCATCAGTGGCGTCGTTTTATTCGGTGATTCGGCGTCGATAAATGCCGACTCATCGAGCAGCCGCTGAATAATCAGCAGGCTGCCGGAGGCCGCCGCGTAATGCAATGCAGTCCATCCCTGGCGATTGATCTCGACGCCTGTGGCAATCAAAGCCAGCGCGCGTGGGATATCGGGCAGGTAGGCGGCAATCATCAGTGCCGTATCACCATTCAGCGAGCGCGCATTCAAATTGACATCCGGTGCTTGCAGTAATGCGGAAAATACTTTGGATGATTTAAGTCTCACCGACAGAATAAGCGCGGTATCAAAACGTTCCGGCTCAACAGAGTTCGGATCAAAGCCACGCGCCAGCAATGCCTGCACGCGTCTTACATCATCGATACGCACCGCCTCGAACCACTCGCGGTAAGAATCCGGCTTTGGCTTGAGCAGCCGCTCGAATATGGAATCTGCATCGGCCAGAACAATCGCTGCGAGCAATTGACGTCGGCCGGGATTCTGCAGCGACTCCGTCATGCTCAATGAATCTGAAACAGTGTGCGAAAGTTATTCGTGGTGGCGGCCGCTAGCGTGGCGAGCGGCACGCCTTTCAAGTCGGCCAGGTACTCGGCGACATGACGCACAAAACCCGGCTCGTTGGTCTTGCCGCGCATCGGCACCGGGGCCAAATAAGGTGAGTCGGTTTCTATCAGTATCCGCTCGAGTGGTACCGCGCGCGCGACTTCTTGCAACGCTTTGGCATTCTTGAAGGTGACGATGCCGGAAAAAGAAATATAAAAGCCCATCGCAATCGCCGCCTCGGCGACTTGCAAGGTCTCAGTAAAGCAATGCATCACGCCACCCATACCACCGTAAGCCGTATCAGCGCCCTCCTCTTGCATGATGCGCAGCGTGTCATCTGATGCTGAACGTGTATGAATGATGAGCGGCTTTTTGGCAGCACGAGAGGCACGCAAATGCACACGAAAGCGCTCACGCTGCCACGCCAGATCACCACTCAGGCGATAGTAGTCGAGACCGGTTTCGCCTATGGCACGATACGTGGGTGCGCGGCGAGCTCGATCAGCTGATCAGTGGTGGGCTCCTCGGTGTCTTCATAGTCCGGGTGCACACCGACCGACGCATATAAATTCGCGTGCGTTTCGGCCAGTGCCAACACCTTGGGAAATTCCGGCAGCGTGACTGACACGCACAACGCATGGCTGACTTGATTGTCCTGCATCTTTTGCAAGACATCGGGCAAGCGATCGATCAGTTCGGGAAAATCAAGGTGGCAGTGAGAGTCGATGAACATGAACAGCGCGTCTCTGAAAAACGCGCCATTGTAGTTCAGATCGTATGGGTTGGCCGCGATGCGCCGAGTGCAGTACCAAGTAGCTCTTCGATTCGGCGTTTGACGCGTATACCGCTTTCATCCTCAGGAAACTGCACGCCGATACCTGCCGTATGGGTTGACCCCGCTGGCGTAATCCAGGCAACTTTGCCGGCGACCGGATAGCGCGTCTCGTCTTGCATGAGCGTGAGCAATAAAAATACTTCATCGCCTAACTGACACGGCCTGGCACCGGGAACAAAAATACCGCCGCGCTGAAGAAACGGCATATAGGCTGCGTACAGGCCAGCTCTGTCTTTGATATTCAGTGACATTACCGAGGGTCTGGACCATTGCAACGCTTGCTCGCTACCCGGCTCTGTCATGCTGCATTCCTTATCTGAATAAACCTGTGTATTCGAGCAGCATCTGCTCGATGAATAAGCGCGCGGAGAGCGGATGGTCCGATACCGAGCGCCGTTTGGCAGCATCACGCACTGCTTGCTGCAACCGCACGGCATTTACACGCGCAGCGAGTTGAGTCAGTGCCTGTTGCTGATGCGGGAAGTAGCGTACCCGAGCACCCAGCTTCAGTGACAGTAAATCATGCAACCAGCGTTGCTGCCACGCGACCAGTTCGGATAAAGACGCTTTTTGCAGGCGCTCTGCAATCAGCACCGGGTTGAGTGATTCAGGTTTTGCGAGTTGGTTCAGCCAATCGTCTTTCTCAGGCATCGCAGCGCCCTGCGCTGCAGCCAATGCCAGCAAGGGCGCACCACCGTATTCTGCCAACCAGCGCTCAGCTTGCGTCACTTCTTGCGACGCCAGCCAGGCCGCGGCGGTGGCCGCATCAGGCGGTGACAGTGCAAAGCGTTGGCAGCGCGACAAAATCGTCGGCAACAACCGGTCGATACGGTGCGTCATCAGCAGAAACAAGGTATTCGGCGGTGGCTCTTCGAGCGTTTTGAGCAAGGTGTTGGCCGCCGTGGTGTTGAGTGCCTCGGCTGGGTACAACAGCACCACGCGCAAACCGGCGCGATGGGTCGAGACATTCATGAAGGTCGCCAGCGCCCTCACCTGCTCGGTGCGAATTTCTTTCGAAGGGGTTTTACTGGCTTTCTTGCCGGCGCTTTCCTCTTGCTCTGCGCCATCGTCAATCTCTTCGGTTTCCAGCGCATCAGGTCGCACCCGACGGTAGTCGGGATGTCCGTATTGCGCAAACCAGCCGCACGAGTCGCAGCCACCACAGGCATGGCCATCAAGGCTGATATTTTCACAGAGCAGCGAGGCCGCTAAATGCTCGGCCAGCGCCAGCTTGCCGATGCCGGCTTCACCATGAAACAGAATCGCATGCGGCAATCGCTCGCGCATTTGCTGCAGGCGTTCCCAGTCACGCTGCTGCCAAGGATAAATGGTGGTGCTCATGACTCGGTCTTGGCTTGGTGATCGCTTTGTTCTTGTTTCTTCATGGCGCGCTGATACACAGACATAGTGCGGCTTACAAATCACTCATTACTGCTGCGATTTGCTGTACTTCGCGGCTGATCTGATCGATAGGTTTGGTCGAATCAATCACGCGAATTCGCTTTGGAAATTGTGCTGCACGCTGCAAATAGACTTGCCGTACGCGAACGAAAAAATCTTCCTGCTCTTGTTCGAATTTGTCGAGATCACGCGATTTCTGCAAACGCTCACGTGCCACCTCCAGTGGCACATCGAACAGCAGCGTCAGGTCCGGTTGCATATCGCCGTGCACCCAATGCTCCAGCTGCGTGAGTTTTTCGATTGAAAGACCGCGACCACCGCCCTGATACGCAAACGTCGCATCGGTAAACCGATCGGAAATGACCCAATCACCCCGCGCCAGCGACGGCACAATAACTTGAGCAAGATGCTCACGCCTTGCCGCGAACATCAGCAAGGCTTCGGTTTCCAGATGCATGGCTTCATGCAGCAGCAACTCGCGCAGCTTTTCGCCGAGCGCAGTACCGCCCGGCTCACGCGTGGTAATGACGTATTTACCCAGCTGACGCAAGCGATCAGCGAAAGCCGCGATGTGGGTTGATTTACCCGCGCCATCGACGCCCTCGAAGGTAATGAATTTTCCGGTGGCCATAGGGATGGCAGACTTATTGTCCGCGCTGATATTTATTCACCGCGCGATTATGATCGTCGAGGTTAGTCGAAAACTCGCTACTGCCATCACCGCGCGCCACAAAATACAGCGCTTCGGTTGCAGCCGGATTTAACGCGGCGTTGAGTGCGGCGCGCCCGGGCAACGCAATCGGTGTCGGTGGCAATCCGGGGCGCATATAGGTGTTGTAGGGTGTATCAGTTTGCAAATCAATCTTACGCAAGTTGCCATCAAAACTCGGGCCGATGCCGTAAATCACGGTGGGATCAGTCTGCAGCAACATGCCGCGCTTTAATCGGTTCACAAACACGGCGGCCACCTTGTGACGATCTGCGGCGGTACCGGTTTCTTTCTCGACAATCGAGGCCATGATCAAGGCTTCGTACGGCTCCTTGAATGGCAATTGAGGCGCACGTTTAGCCCAAGCCTCATTCAGCATTTTCAGCATGCGTTGGTGCGCTTGCTGCATCACCAGCAAATCGCTGCTGCCGCGATCAAAGAAATAGGTGTCGGGGTAAAACAGACCTTCCGGAAAGTTGTAACCCGGCGCGACTTTCTGCATGAGCGTTGAGTCATCCAACTCGGCGCTATCCTGACGCAAATATTTATTCCGACTGATCTCGGCGCGCATCTGCGCGAAATTCCAACCCTCGATAATCGTCAGCGACTCCTTGATGGTGTTACCGCGCGCCAGTGTGTCGAGCAGGGATAGCGGCGAAGTGCCACCTTCCACCCGGTAACTGCCTGCTTTCAGGCTGCGCGTGCCCGAGCCACGCGCCAGCATTTCCATCAGGATGGGCGGGGCAGGTACCCCGGCCTGCTGCACTTGTCGCATCGCAGCACGAATACTGCTGCCCTGCGCAATATTGAACTCAATTGCCGCAGAATCCGGTGGCATCAAGGGCTCACGCGCCCAATAGATAAAGAAAGCGGCAACCGCCAGCACCAGCAGCACCAGCAGCGCGACGAGTTTTTTGATAACTGCCATTGCTATCCTCGGACCGGCCAACGCGTTTTTGGGCGCGCCACTATAATTCGCCCCCAATGATAGTCGCGAAATCGAATTTCCCCGAATTCATGTCGGCACCCGCAGGGTCTTTGCCCGACATCAGCACAGGTTTTGTGTCTGCGCTCGATCACCTCGGCGTGATTGAAGCCAGTGGCGATGATGCCGCTGTTTTTCTGCATAACCAACTCACCAACGACATACTCGGCCTGGAACAAGGCCGCATCGAGTTGGCCGGTTACTGCTCTGCCAAGGGTCGCCTGATCGCGACGCTGATGGTCTGGCTTCACAACGACCGTTTTTTTCTCGCGCTCCCGGCCGAGTTGCTACCCGGTTTCATGAAACGCCTGCAGATGTTCGTGCTGCGTTCAAAAGTTTCACTGAAAGACGTCACCGAAGCGCAGTTGATGATCGGCGCCGCTGGCCCGCCCGCAAATGATGCACCGCCTGTTTGGCAAGGCACGGCCGATGAGCGAGGCATGCGCGTCCGCGTGCCGGATGCGGGCAAACTCCAACGCTGGCTGTGTGTCGGTCCATTGGAACATGTGCAACAGCAATGGGCCGAGTGGGTAACAACTCGACCGATAGCGCCATCATCCATCTGGCGCTGGAGTGAGATCATCGCTGGCCTGCCGCAGGTTGTAGAAGCCACACGCGAGCAATTCGTGCCACAGATGATCAATTTTGAATTAGTGGGTGGTGTCAATTTCAAGAAAGGCTGTTACCCGGGTCAAGAAGTGGTGGCACGTAGCCAGTACCTTGGCAAAACCAAACGCCGCACCTTGCTTGCATTGACAGACGATGTCACCGCCTGCGCAGGCATGGAAGTTTTTTCTGCGAGTGATCCAGAGCAGCCCTGCGGCATGCTGGTCAACGCAGAATCAGGCCCGGATGGTCGCGTGGCATGCCTGGTCGAGATGAAACTGGACGCACGATCCAGCCCAGTGCATTTGCGCTCGGTCAGCGGGCCCGTGCTGAATTTCGGCGAACTTCCGTATGCACTGAACGATGCGGCATGAGTGATATCTATGTCTACTATCGGGTGCGAACTGAGCTGGCGGCGTTGATGTTGCCGCATGTACGCGAGATGCAGAAAAGACTAAGTGACGTGTACGGCGTTGAAACAATGCTGAAACGTCGCCCAGAAGAAAAAGACGGCGCTCAAACCTGGCTGGAGATTTATACCTCGGTACCCGAGGATTTTCTCAGCGCATTGGAGCAAGCGGCGATTGATGCGCGCTTGCCGATTGAAGGCGGGCGTCATATCGAAATTTTTGTGGACTTGTACGAATGTGCCTGATTGTCTTTGCCTGGAAACTCATACCGCAATGCCCGCTGGTGTTGGCGGCGAACCGCGATGAGTTTTTTTCTCGCCCGGCGCAATCCGCCAATTGGTGGCAAGACCAACCGAATGTCTTCGCTGGCCGCGATCTGGAGGGCGGTGGCACCTGGCTGGGAATTAATCGGCAGGGCCGCTTCGCGGCGCTCACCAATATTCGCAATGGCTACGAGCCGGCACGCGAAAAAAGCTCGCGCGGCGAGTTAGTGGCAAATTTTTTGAGTCAGGATATCGCTGCGCAAGATTATGTCGAGCAAGTGCGTGCTGTCGGCTCGGCATATAACGGCTTTAATTTGATTGTTGGCGACGACAGCGCCATGTACTGGATATCGAATGGCGGTGAGGGCGAATCGCAAGCAATCGCGCCCGGTATTTACGGCTTGTCGAACGGTGCCTTGGATACGCCTTGGCCGAAAGTTGTGCGCGCCAAAGCACAATTTGCCAGCTTGCTATGCCAGGGTGCGCCGGATGATGCGTATTTCGAGATGCTGTCCGATACCACACACGCAGCGGACAGCCGCCTGCCTGATACCGGCGTCAGTCTGGAGCTTGAACGGATGCTTTCACCGATCTGCATCGAGTCCGAGCACTACGGCACCCGAGCCTCAAGCATCGTGCGAATTCACGCGGGTGGCCAAGCTGAATTGAATGAGCGCGTGATCCGCTAGTCAAAGCGTCAGCGTCATGCGTCGGTGCGGTATGCCGGCCTCCAAAAACTCGTCACCCTCGATTTGGAAACCCTGCTTGGTATAAAAATCAAGCGCGTGGGTTTGCGCATGCAGTACCAGGTCGCGGTAGCCCAGCCTCTTCGCTTCATCTAATAACGCGCGAAGTACCTGAGTGCCGATACCCTGCCCGCGTGCTGATTTGCGCACAGCCATCCGACCAATATGTCCATCGGGGAGCAGGCGCCCGGTGGCGACTGGGTGGCCCGCCTCATCGTAGGCCACCGTGTGCGTACTGACCTCATCAGCTTCGTCCCACTCCAATTCAATCGGCACATTTTGTTCAACGACAAACACCTCGATACGGAGTGCTTGTGCATGATCGCGCAAACTATCCCAGTCACCGGTGACGATACTCATGTTCATGCGTGAAGTCGTTAGCGTGAAGTCGTTAGCGCAAGATTTCAAATGCATCGCGTTTAAACATTATCGATCGACGATTGTTCCATTTCACTTAACCGAGCTCGCCACGCATCAGGCACCGATACGCTTTTACGTACTTGGCTATCCGCATACACATACATCATTTCACCGGATACCAGCAGCTGATCACCCTGATAAATTTCGAGCACAAAACGCATTGAGCTACGCCCGATGTCTGCTGAACGAACGCCAATGTCCAGCACATCATCAAAGCGAGCCGGCGCGTGGTATTCGATGGTCGCTTTACGCGCAAACATCTCCAAGCCAGACTCGGCTTGTGCAATCACATCCGGCAAACCCGTGGCGCGCCAGTACTCGGTAAAAGCCACATCGAAATAATTCAGGTAGTTACCGTTGAATACGATGGCCTGCATGTCGACTTCCGACCAACGTACCCGCAGCTGATGAAAAAAGCGGAAATCTTCCTAAGCCATGCAGAGATCCTATGAAAAATTGAGTACAGTCCCCGAGAATTGAGTACAGTCTCTGGGGCTTGATTTGGGAAGTTGTCATCGACGCCGCAAGTAGCCTGATGAGACACGAGCTTACTCGTCAAGCAAGCCCGCGCGTAATTGCTCGCGCAGCTTGGGCGCTTGCTCATATGGGTCACTCGGATTGCCAGCGTGCAGAATATCTTGCATACGTCGCTCGACATTACCCAGCGCTTGCGGGTGTGAGTAAATATAAAACTGCCGCGCTCGTATCGCATCAAATGTGAT
>JBJTXC010000151.1:0-2211 GCA_046082065.1 Burkholderiaceae bacterium | reverse complement strand
TGACCATGTACCGACCATCCGTCTCGCGTCGCATCGCCCAACGCCCCAGCTTGATGTCTGTGGTGAATTCAGACACCTTTGCCAGATCGAAGCCGGCGCGTGCAATGCGCTGATCATGTTGTAGCTTGCCGATCGCAGGGTCGGATAGTGCAGCATGCGCAACGATCAATTGCGTGGGCGCGAATTGACTTGGGTTGTTACGCGCATGCTCGGTTGCCGAGCGAAAGAAAGTGATTTGAAAGCCGAGTGGTTTGCCGTCGGGTGTTTGCAGCCAGCCAGTGGCGTACCACCACTCCGTACGAAAATCCGGATGTGCGCCGAAGTCGCGTGGAAAGCTCAGTACGGTTCGTGCATCCACTTGCGCGAACTTAACTGACTCAGCGCGCGCAATGAATGTGGTGAGGAATCCAGTGATGATTGCAGTGGTCATGAAAAACAGGACGCGCGACATCCCGCCTGCTTTGCAGTTTGAAGCTTGGCGTATCGAAGAGAAACCGAGCATGACCCTGTCTACCAATCTTCGCGTACTGCGCGCACCGCACTACCGGCCACCGCCATGCGGCCCGAGATCAGCGCGGTGACTGCGGCAGAAACCAGCATCGCAAGCGCCACACTCGCGAGCAAGCCCCAGGGTAAATGGAGCTGCATAGTCCAGTGAAAAGATTGCGGGTTGACGATGAATACCAGAATCAGGCTAATGCATAGCCCCACCATGGATCCCACCATGATTGCGAGGCTGGCGAGTAGTGCGCCTTCGCTGGCCAGCTGCTGCAGAATCTGACGCCGTGTAATGCCGAGATGACGCAGCATGCCGAATTCTTTAGCGCGCGCTAATACTTGCGAAGAAAAAGTCGCCGCAACGCCAAACAGGCCGATGAGGATGGCGACACCCTCCAGCACATAAGTGATCGCGAAGCTGCGATCAAAAATATGCAAACTGATCGCGCGAATTTCGCCCGGCTCGGCAAACTCTAGCGCTGCACTGAACGGGAGCGCTTGTAGCTGTTGGCGCAGTGAGTCGATATCACTCTCTCTGGCGACCCAGAGCGACATGTCGCTGACCTCATCGTCACCACTGAGCGTTTGGTAGTCCGTGAGCTTGATTTGCAGTGCTCCTGTCTGGCGCGCGTAATCGCGCCAGATACCAGCCACTGTGAAGTCATGTAGCTGACCGGCAAACGGCAGCTGCACGGTTTGTCCGGACTGCCAACCGTAAAGATCAACCATCGCTTCTGAAATCCAGACCGGTCGTGCCACATCTTTGAGTGTATCCCCAACCATGGGTAGCACTCGCTCGGGGTCGTCTGTATTAATCGAACGTGCAATCAGCGCGACATTCGGTCTGGCGGCGTCGAGTGATAAATATGACCAGCGAGTTCGTTCAGTTCGTGCCAGCGCAGGCAGCGATGCGATCGCCGCTTGTTCGTCCGGTTTGATGCGGGCTGATTCATGCCCGCCGGCTACCCGCACATACATGTCGGCTGACAGCAGGTGCTGCAGCCAGTCGTCTACCGAGACACGGAAACTGGCCACCATGATCGCCATCGCCACCATCAATGAAAAACTTGCGAGTACGCCACCCAAGGCAATCGCTGTTTGATTAGGCGCATTCGCCAGTCGAGCCAGCGCCAGTCCGCGACTACTTGCGTGCCAGCGCCTGGCCAGCGCACCAAACAACCACGCTGCGCAGCGTGGCATCAAGGCAATGCTGCCGACCAGTATCAGCACAATCGCCAAGTACCCGAAAACAGGCAGACCAGAGATAGGCGGTAACTGCGTGAACACTGCGCCTATCAATAACGCCACTATCGCTGGCCAGGGCGTGGCAAGTGGTGTGAGTGCGAGGTCTTCACTACCCGCTTTGAGTGCTGTAGCCGGTTGCGCACGCGCGGCTTCAACGGCAGGCGCAATGCTGCCGAGTAGTGCGACACCTGCGCCGGCAATAAAGAAAACCACGGCAGCGCCGATGCTGAACTGCGCAGTAGGTTGCACACCCGGGAAGTAGCCACCACCTAAGTCCCCACCCAGCAAGGAAAGCGCCGCACTCGCCAAGGCCCAACCGAGTGCGATGCCCAGCAGCGCGCCCAGCACACCTAGGGTCGTGCCTTCCATGAGGATCTGACGTACCAACTGAGCGCGCGTGACACCCAGTGTGCGCAGTAGCGCCAGTTGTGGGCGACGTCGTAGTACCGATAGCGCCTGCGTTGAAAA
>JBJTXC010000150.1:0-8377 GCA_046082065.1 Burkholderiaceae bacterium | reverse complement strand
GGTGTACTGCTTGAGCTGTTCAAGTTGGTTCATGAGAATTGGACGTCAGGCAAAAAATCATATTTGAAAAGTGCGTATCTTGTCTGTGAATTAGGGCGTATGTAAACGCCTTTCAAAAATCGGCGCTATACAAAATTTTCATTCGAGTGCATCGCGTGCGCGTTTGATGAGTGCGTCCGTCGAGCTATCATGCCCTAGTGCCATTTCAGAGGCATCAAGATCGGACAAGATGCGCAGCGCCAATGTCTTGCCAAGTTCTACGCCCCATTGATCAAAACTATTGATATCCCAAAGTACGCCAAGGACGAAGGTTTTGTGTTCGTATAGTGCAATCAGGGCGCCAAGGGTGGTGGGGCTGAGTTGATTCATCAGCAGCATATTGCTAGGGCGATCACCCGGGAATTCTCGGTGAGGCGGCAGCGATGCATCTTGTATACCGCTCATCAAGGCCTCGGCCTGCGCAAAGCAATTCGCCAGTAGCGCGCGGTGCTGATCGAGCAGATCATGCATTGGTTTCAGCGCGATAATGAAATCGACCGGAATCAGATCGCTCCCTTGGTGCAGCATCTGAAAATACGCATGTTGGTTATTGGTACCTGCGCTACCCCAGATCACCGGAGAAGTTTTCGTGGGCACAGGCTGGCCATTGCGCGTCACCCGTTTGCCATTACTCTCCATTTCCAGCTGTTGAAGATACGCAGGGAAGTGACGCAAGTCTTCGTGATAGGGCGCGATCAATTGCGAGCTGGTCTCAAAATAGGCTCGGTACCAAAATGCAATCAGCGCCAGCATCACCGGCATGTTGGCATTCAGTGGTGCTTGCCGGAAGTGTTCATCCATTGCATGGCCACCAGATAAAAATTCGCTGAAATGATCTTTACCGATGGCGATCATCAGCGACAGCCCGATTGACGACCAAATTGAAAAACGCCCACCCACCCAATCTCGAAACGGGAACATGTTGTCGCGCGAAATACCAAACGCCTCAACCGCGGTGGTGTTCGTCGATACCGCTACAAAGTGCTGCGCAAGATAGTTTTCTTCAGCGTGATTCAGAAACCAGCGCCGCGCAGCGTGCGCGTTCAGCATGGTTTCTTGCGTCGTAAAAGATTTTGAAGAAATAATGAACAGCGTCGTGGCCGGGTCAAGCTTCGCCAGCGTAGCAACAATCGCGTGGCCATCGACATTCGACAAAAAATGAAACCGCAAGTCGGGATGCGAATAAGCGCGCAAAGCGGCACTCGTCATCATCGGGCCGAGGTCCGAGCCGCCAATCCCCACGTTCACGACATCCGTAATTTTGTTACCGCTGAACCCAGTCCAATCGCCTTGCCGTACACGCTCTGCAAATGCAAGGGCGCGCGCGAGCTCGCGATGAACATCGCTCACCAGATCCTCGCCGTTGACGGTGAGCGTTGCACTTGCTGGCAAGCGTAGGGCGGTGTGTAGCGCTGCACGCTGCTCTGAGCGATTAATGCGCTCGCCTCGGAACATCGCCTCGCGCATTGTCTCGACACCGCGCGCTTCGGCGAATTCAGCCAGCAGCTTGATCGTTTCGCTTGTCACATGGTTTTTCGAGAAATCCAGGCACAAGCCGGCAGCCTCCAGCGTGAAATGCGTGGCGCGCGAGGCATCTTGTTCGAACAACTCGCGCAAGCGCCACTGGCGAGCAGCTTGCGCATGTTTGGCCAAAGCAATAGCCGCGGGGGAATCAAACAAGGGGGCAGGTTGTTGCTCAGGCATGGGAGGTGTGTTGGTTGCCGGTGTGGACCGGCGCTGTGCCAAGCGGCAGTGTTTTAGGTGACGCCGATGATAACCGCATCGTTTACCGATGTTGGCATGCAGGCTGGTTGGGACGGTGCGGGTCTTGACGAAAGCATTGCCGAGCAGAAATTAAACCGCCGATTTTTGCTGGAATGGCCGTTAGGCGGAAAAACTGCTCGAAGATCGCTCATATTTGTGTTGTCAAAACTACAAAATTTCGGTACGTTTCTAAAAAAGCAAGCCGATATTCGAACAACCCAGAACAGCCCAACCGGGCAAAGGAGCGAGACATGCAGGCTTTCTCGACCACCGTCAGAGATCTCTATGCATTGGCTGAGTATGCAGCGCCGGATCAATTCCTTGAGCGTGCGATCAGCCTGCTGCAAATGTGGATACGCTTCGATGGTGCGATTTTTGGTACCGGCGAACGGTCCAATCCCCAATCCGTGACCCGACTGGTGTCCTCTGACAGTTCGCCTGCGGCGACGGTACCTGAGACCGTTTTGGCGCGCGAGCCTGAGCAAGACGATCCGGTGGCGCGCGGTATCCGCAATGCGCCGATGTCGCCCTCGCGCGGTGGCATCCGCGAGCTCTACCGGAAAAAACGTACCGGTAAGCGGGAACACGCACTGACCCGCAGCGGCCCACGCTCATTAATGGATGAACTCGGGCTATGCCATCTGATGTTTCATGGTGATGATCCGAAAAAAGTCCAACCGGCGCGTTGGATCATTCTTTATCGGCAGCAGGATGTGCGCTTCGCCGAGACCGACGCCGCTTGTTTGCACGGCTTATGGATTCATCTTTCGCATGCACTCGCGATCAATCGCAGCCGTACATTGGAAAGGCTCGCCAAGCCAGCCCATCGCCGTGAAAACATCGGCGCAACCGGCTTGGTGCATGAGGATGGCCGGGTCGAGCTCGCTGACCAGCACTTCTTTGATCTGCTTGAGCGAGAGTGGCCTGAGCTAGCGCCGGACTTTATCCCGCACGATGTGCTGCAGCTACTCAATGAGGGTAAAACCTACCGCGGCAGACAGGTCGAGATCTCATGGATCCGGCAGGCGGGTTCACAGTTATGTCGTATCCGACCGATCGATGTGATGGAAGTGCTGACCCCGCGAGAATTTGTGGTGGCGAGGCGCTTTGCTGCTGGCATGAGTCACAAGCAGATTGCGCGTGAATTAGGGGTATCCCATCACACGGTACGCAATCAATTGGCTCATCTGTATCGCAAGCTTGATCTGCACAACAAAGGGGCATTAGCACAGTATCTGTCGGCAAACCAGGTATCTGCATAGCCCGTTACCAAAGCCGATCAATACCCGTCATAGCGCCGGCATGTATCGGAGGGTCATGACCATCCGATACAATGCGCGCTTTCAACCGCATAACTCACCATGACGCAAGATGAACTCAAGCAGGCGGTAGCTCACGCTGCGATACGCTACGTGGTCGATGGTGAGATCGTTGGCGTAGGTACGGGTTCTACCGCGAATTTTTTCATTGATGCGCTCGGTGATATTCGGCACCGCATCAAAGGCGCTATTGCCTCATCAGAGGCGACAGCAGCACGCTTGGTGTCGCGCGGGGTTACGGTATTCGATTTGAACCACATCGAGCAAATACCCGTGTACATCGACGGTGCGGATGAAATTGACCACAGCGGAGCCATGATCAAAGGTGGTGGTGGTGCGCTCACGCGCGAAAAAATTGTGGCGTCGGTCGCAGAAAAATTTATCTGCATTGCTGATCAGTCAAAGCTGGTGAAGGTTTTGGGTAAGTACCCGCTGCCGATTGAAGTCATTCCGATGGCGACGCATTCGGTAGTACGCTCATTGCGCGCATTCGGTGCCGAGCCGGTACTGCGTATGCACAATGGCGCGCCCTATGTCACCGATAACCACGGCTACATACTCGATCTGGCGGGTCTGCAAATTCACGAGCCCAAAGCGCTTGAGCAAGAGATCAATCAGTTACCCGGCGTAGTAAGCGTTGGACTGTTTGCCTTGAAAGGTGCGGCAGTGTGTTTGCTGGGGACGGAGCAAGGCGTGCGAACCATCGAATATTAGACAGCTGACTGCCTTTGGGGACGTAGGAGCGATGCTAAAAAATCGTGCGAGTTGTTAAAGTGTCGTTGATCAGCATCGCACGTTAATTATGCAGAGGGCGGCACGTAGCCCGCGGCCTGATCAGCGCCTTCGCCAAAGAAATGCTTCTCCATTTGTGCCGCCAGATATTTGCGAGCGCGTACATCGGCAAGGTTCAAGCGATTTTCATTCACCAGCATGGTCTGGTGCTTGAGCCACGCGCCCCAGGCTTCCTTCGATACGCTCTCCCAGATTTTCTTGCCCAGATCACCCGGGTACGGTGGGAAGTCGAGTCCTTCGGCTTCTTTATTCAACTTGACGCAATGAACTGTTCGGGTCATGGGATGCTCCGGCGGTATGGCATGTAAATGATTAGGATTTAAAGATTCTTGATCAGAACCAGCGACTTGCGCTGCCAGTTGTACATATTTTGCCGGTCTTTCGGCAGATCATCGAAACTCTCTTGTATGAAGCCGCGTTTGATAAACCAGTGCGCTGCAGTCGTAGTCAGCACAAACAGCCGCTTCAAACCAGCTGCGCGCGCGCGCTGCTCAATGTGGTGCAGCATACGCTCGCCATCACCTTGGCCTTGCGAATCCGGGCTCACGGTCAGGCACGCCATCTCGGCCATTTTTTCGTTGGCGAATGGATAGAGCGCAGCACAGCCAAAGATCACACCGTCATGCTCAATGACTGAGAAGTAATCGATCTCGCGTTCAATTAATTCGCGTCCACGTTTGACCAGCGTGCCGTTGGCCTCGAGTGGTTCGATCAGTCGAAGCACGCCACCGACATCTTCAATTGTCGCTTCGCGCAAGCTTTCGAGTGAAGCACCCGAGATCATGGTGCCAACGCCGTCGTGCGTAAACACTTCCAGCAAGACTGCACCGTCGCTGCTAAACGGCACCATGTGCGCGCGTGGTACACCAGCGCGACAGGCTTTGATGGCATGCTCGAAGTAGAACGCTGCATCCGGACGCAGACAACCCGAGCCCAGAATGGCTTGTGCTTGATGTATCGAGACTTCGCGAATTTCGGTGCCACCAGCGTCAGTCATCAACGGGGTCTCGGTAATGAAGATCAACTTGTCTGCGCGCAGCGCAGTGGCAGCAGACAGCGCGACATCTTCCATCGACAAGTTGAATACTTCACCCGTGGGTGAAAAACCAAGCGGCGACAACAGCACCAAGGCGCCGGTATCAAGCACTGCATTGATGGTTTCATGCGCGATTTTGCGGGTGACGCCGGTCAGCTCAAGATCAACGCCATCGATAATGCCTCTTGGCCTGGCAACGACAAAGTTACCTGATATGACACGGACTGCAGCGTTCGCCATGGGGGTGTTTGGCAAGCCTTGGCTGAACGCGCCTTCGATATCGAGGCGAATTTCACCAGCGGCTTCTTTCGCACACTCGAGCGCGGCGGCGTCGGTAATGCGCAAGCCGTGGTGGAAACGGGTCTGTACGTGACGCAAGCCAAGCTGTTCTTCTACCTGCGGCCGTGAGCCATGAACCAACACGATCTTGATGCCGAGCGCATGCATCAGTGACAGATCATGCGCCAGTACCGGTAGCGCCCCCGCCATGACTAGCTCACCGGGAAAGGCCACCACGAAGGTTTTGCCACGAAACGCGTGGATATACGGTGCGACCGAGCGTAGCCAGGCGACGAACTGTGCAGTGTTTTCCATAGCGGGCATTATAATTCGCCCGACATGTCTGCTGCCTTGCCCCCGAAAAAAACGCGCAGTGCGCCGCCCTCGGCACAGGCCCCAAAACGACACCCGCTACCGAGTATTGAATTTCCCGAAGTGCTGCCGGTGTCCGCACGTCGCGATGAAATCGCTGCGGCGCTGCAGTCGCACCAAGTCGTCATCGTGAGTGGCGAGACGGGCTCTGGTAAAACCACGCAACTGCCAAAAATCTGCCTCGCACTCGGGCGTGGTGCCCATGGGCTGATTGGTCATACCCAACCGCGCCGTATCGCAGCCTCGTCGACAGCAAAACGCATCGCGCAGGAGTTGGGCTCGCCGCTTGGTCAGCATGTTGGCTACAAAGTACGTTTCAACGACACGTTGACTGAGGGCGCTTGGGTCAAGCTCATGACCGACGGTATTTTGCTGGCCGAGACTCAGGGCGATCCGCTACTACGCCAGTACGACACGCTCATCATCGATGAAGCGCATGAGCGCAGTTTGAATATTGATTTCTTGCTGGGCTACTTGAAACAGCTACTACCCAAGCGCCCGGATTTAAAGCTGATCATCACCTCGGCCACGATTGATGCCGAGCGCTTCTCGCAGCACTTTGAAACCAGTACGCACAAAGTACCTGTGATTGAGGTATCTGGCCGGCTGTTTCCGGTTGAAATACGTTACCGACCGGTCGAGCCCGACACCAAGGGTGCCGCTGTCGCGCCGACGGCTGCGGCCAAAGCCAAAGAGCAGCGTGATCTAATGGATGCGATCGTAGATGCAGTTGATGAACTCGCGCTGCTCGGCCCGGGCGATATTCTGGTGTTCTTGCCCGGTGAGCGTGAGATACGCGATGCGGCCGAGGCGCTACGCAAGCATCATCCACCGCATGTCGACATACTCCCGTTGTTCGCGAGATTATCAGCGCAAGAGCAGGAGCGAGTTTTCAAGTCGACGAATGCGCGCCGCATTGTGCTGGCAACGAACGTCGCTGAGACCTCACTCACCGTGCCAGGTATTCGGTATGTAGTCGATGCGGGAACAGCGCGGGTCAAGCGCTACAGTTATCGTAACAAGGTTGAGCAGCTGCAGATTGAGCCGGTCTCGCAATCGGCGGCAAAGCAGCGTGCGGGTCGATGCGGCCGAGTCGCGGCCGGCGTATGCATCCGCTTGTATGACGAGCAGGATTATTTGCAACGGCCGGCGTTTACAGACCCGGAGATTTTAAGATCGTCGCTGGCAGCAGTCATCCTGCGCATGAAGTCATTGCGCCTCGGTGATGTGGAGCAGTTTCCTTTTATTGAACCCCCACTCGGTCGGGCGATCGCCGATGGCTATCAGCTGCTGCAAGAGCTGGGTGCGGTCGATGACAACAAGCAGTTGACAGATCTGGGTCGGCAGCTGGCCAAGTTACCACTTGATCCACGTATCGGTCGCATGATTCTGGCGGGTCATGAGCAGCATTGCTTGCGTGAGGTGTTGATTATTGCTTCAGCGCTCTCGGTGCAAGATGCGCGTGACCGTCCGCAAGAAGCGCAGGGCGCAGCAGATAGCGCACATAAAAAATTTGAAGATGAAAAATCCGAGTTCCTCACCTACCTGAAATTATGGCAATGGTTTGAGGAGGCGGTCGCGCATAAAAAATCAAACCGACAATTGCAGGAGCATTGCCGCGCTCACTTTGTCTCACAGTTACGTTTGCGTGAGTGGCGGGATGTACATGCACAGCTGTTTACGTTGGTACGCGAGCAGGGCTGGCGTATGAATGAATCACCAGCGACATACGAGCAGCTGCACCTTGCCTTGCTGACTGGGTTGCTGGGCAATATCGGCTTCAAGCAGGATGATGAACCGCATTATTTAGGTGCGCGCGGTATCAAGTTTCATTTGTGGCCAGGGTCGTCGCTGGGTAAAAAAGCGGGTCGCTGGATTGTTGCGGCTGAATTAGTCGAAACCTCGCGCTTGTTTGCACGCACGCTGGCGCAGATACAGCCACAATGGTTAGAGCGTGTTGGTGCTCACCTGCTGAAAAAGTCCTGGGGTGATCCGCGCTGGGAGAAGCGCAGCGGGCAGGTCTCGGCCTACGAGCGTGCCACGCTGTATGGCTTGGTGGTGTATAGCCAGCGTCGTATCGACTACGGCAAGATCAATCCGGAAGAAGCACGCGAGATTTTTATTCGCAGCGCGCTGGTGGACGGCGACTTTGATACGCGCGCAGCGTTTCTAGCGCATAACCAGCGGCTGACACGCGAAATAGAAAATCTGGAACATAAATCGCGCCGACAAGATGTGCTGGTCGATGACACACTCATTGAAGCTTTTTATGACAAGCTTATTCCGCAGGATGTCTGTACCGCGGTTGGTTTCGAGCAGTGGCTGAAAAAAGCGAGTTCATCTAACGCCAAGTTATTGCACCTGTCGCGTGATGATCTGATGCGTCACGAGGCTGCAGGGATCACTACGGATTTGTTCCCCAAGTTGATGCGCCATGCGGGTGTAGAAATGGCACTGACTTATCACTTTGAACCGGGCTCGGTGCTTGATGGCGTCACGCTCGCAGTACCGTTGTATGCATTGAATCAGGTATCGGCAGCACGCTGCGAGTGGTTGGTGCCGGGCATGCTGAAGGAAAAAATACATCTACTCCTGAAATCTTTACCTCAAAAGCTGCGCCGGCACTGCGTGCCATTGCCAGACTATGCCGCAGGCTTCTGCGATCGTGTTCATGAAGCCAAAAAATTTGCACAAGGTTCGCTATCAGATGCCTTGATCGCTGACGTGCGGACGCAAACCACCGCCGCTATTCGTCTTGCAGATTTCAAGCTGGAGA
>JBJTXC010000149.1:0-2611 GCA_046082065.1 Burkholderiaceae bacterium | reverse complement strand
TTCAAAAGCTCTCACGCGGCGTCGACATTCTGGTGGCCACACCGGGCCGGTTGCTTGACTTGATGCAGCAAGGCGCGGTTTACCTCGCCACCGTCGAAATCTTGGTATTAGACGAAGCCGATCGGATGCTGGATATGGGCTTCATTCGTGATATCCGCAGAGTATTGGCGGTGCTGCCACCCAAGCGACAAAATCTGCTGTTCTCGGCAACCTTTGCCGACGAGATCAAGGCACTGGCCGATAGCTTGCTGAATCAACCGCAAATGATTGAGGTTGCGCGTCGTAACTCGACGGTGGAAGTCATTACGCAAAAAATTCATCCTGTAGATCGCGACAAAAAACATCAGCTGCTTGCGCATCTCATTACCGAATATCGCTGGTTTCAGGTATTGGTCTTCACGCGCACCAAACACGGTGCCAACCGCCTCGCCGAGCAATTGAGTAAAACGGGTATCAGTGCCATGGCCATCCACGGTAACAAGAGCCAGGCGGCACGTACCCGGGCACTGGCTGAATTCAAAAGCGCGAAACTGCAAGTCTTGGTTGCGACCGATATTGCCGCGCGCGGCATCGATATCGACCACTTGCCTTATGTGGTGAATTACGATTTGCCAAATGTGCCTGAAGATTACGTGCATCGTATTGGACGTACCGGTCGCGCGGGCGCCACCGGCGAAGCGGTCTCGCTGGTCTGCGTTGATGAGCATGGTCTGTTGCGCGATATTGAGCGCTTCACCAAGCGTGACATACCACGCGAAGTAATTGCTGGTTTCGAGCCCGACCCCAACGCCAAGCCGCAACCGATACAGCTGCGCAGCCAGCCCAGTGGTCGCCGTCATCAACCACCTGCTAAAGCGAAGGCCAAGCAGAACGCTTCTGCCCAGCCAGCGAAGCGTGGGCCGCGTCCTGCGGCACCTGGCGCAGCCTTGTTGAGTCGTCCCGCAGCGAATGCACACAGCCGAAAAGTGCGCAGCGGCGAACGCTAACGCTGTCTGGGTAAATGGCGTCACCGGCTGTGCTAAATTGCACAGCCCGACCAACGACAGGCCGCCTTTATTGCGGCCTGTTTGTCTATCAACTGAGCGACTATGAACGCTTCCGACCGGATCAGTGCCGACAAGCACACGCCCATGATGCAGCAGTACCTGCGCATCAAGGCCGACTATCCGGATCTGCTGCTGTTCTATCGGATGGGCGACTTTTACGAGTTGTTTTTTGATGATGCAGAGCGTGCCTCTCGACTGCTCGGCATCACGCTCACGCAACGCGGTGCATCGGCGGGTCAAGCCATCAAAATGGCGGGCGTGCCGTATCACTCGGTCGATCAATATCTCGCCAAACTCGTCAAACTCGGCGAGTCGGTAGCGATCTGTGAACAAATCGGTGATCCGGCCACCAGTAAAGGGCCGGTCGAGCGCAAAGTACAACGCATCGTTACGCCGGGTACCCTCACCGACGCCGAGCTGCTGCCTGAAAAAACCGAGCGGCCACTGCTTGCGGTCAACGTGCTCCCGCAGCGCAAAGGCTTCATGCTCGGGCTAGCTTGGCTTTCGCTCGCCAGCGGACAATTACGATTGGTTGAGCTCGAAAGTGATGAACGCACTTTACTGCTGCGTTTACGTCACGAGTTGGAGCGCATCGCGCCGGCCGAGGTGTTAGTTGATAGCCGCGGCGCAGCGCTGCTCAACACACTCACCAGCCCGCGGCCAACCGCTGTGGCTGACTGGCATTTCGAGGTACCGGCAGCGCATAAGGCATTGTGCGAGCAGCTTGGTGTGCTCACGCTTGCGGGTTTTGGTGCGGATGGATTGGCTGCAGCTATTGGAGCCGCCGGCGCGCTGCTGCTATACGCGCGCAATACGCAAGGCAAGCAGCTGCATCATGTCACCCAACTACACGTCGAGCGCGAACACGAGTACATCGGCATGGATGCGGCAACGCGGCGCAACCTCGAGCTGACTGAACCACTGCGCGGCAACGACAGCACATCACCGACCCTGTTTTCACTACTCGATCACTGTCGTACGGCGATGGGGTCTCGTATGCTGCGGCACTGGCTCCATCATGCGCCCCGTGATCAGCGCATCGCCGGGTCGCGTCATCGTGCGATTGACTATTTGATTCAAGCTGCACTCACTGATCAGATTCAAGCATTGCTGGCCAGCGTGCCGGATATCGAGCGAATCACTACCCGCATCGCATTGCTGTCAGCGCGTCCGCGTGATCTATCCGCGCTGCGCTCGGGTTTACAGCAACTGCCTTCGCTTCAGCAAGCGCTATCAACCAAGGCATCACTGGATGAATCCGATCTCATTACTCAAACACACAACGCATTGACCACACCCCAACAAGCGCTGGCACTGCTGGTCCGTGCGATCGCGGCCGAGCCCGCCGCGATGGTTCGAGATGGGGGCGTGATAGCACCGGGCTACGACCAAGAGCTCGATGAGTTACGCGGGTTGTCAGACAACGCCGGGCAATATCTGGTGGCGCTGGAAGCGCGCGAGCGAGAACGCACCGGTATCGCCAATCTGCGTGTCGAATACAACAAGGTCCATGGCTTTTATATCGAGGTCACACAGGGGCAGATCGCCAAGGTACCGGATGATTA
>JBJTXC010000148.1:0-2481 GCA_046082065.1 Burkholderiaceae bacterium | reverse complement strand
GCTCATTCACAATCTTGTCGACCAGATTGAGTGCCTTCAGCCGGTGTGCAGTGAGACCGAGCGCTTCTGCGGCATCGGAGGCGCGCTCTGCGGTTTTCCACAAAATCGAGGCGCACCCTTCTGGCGAGATCACAGAGTAAGTCGAGTACTGCAGCATCAGCACAGAATCAGCCACTGCAATCGCCAGCGCACCACCTGAACCACCCTCGCCGATGATGGTAGCGATAATCGGCACCTTCAGTTCAGCCATGGCGTACAGGTTGTGTCCGATTGCCTCCGACTGACCACGCTCTTCTGCATCAATGCCGGGAAACGCACCCGGTGTATCAACGAAGGTGAACACCGGCAAATTGAACTTCTCGGCCAGCTTCATCAGCCGCAGCGCTTTGCGATATCCCTCGGGCTTACACATGCCAAAGTTACGCATGGCCCGCTCTTTAGTGTCGCGTCCTTTTTGATGGCCGATCACCATGCACGATTGCCCATTGAATCGCGCCAGGCCACCTACGATCGATAAATCATCTGCATAAGAGCGATCGCCGTGCAACTCGTGGAAGTCGGTAAAAATTTCGGCCAGATAGTCCAGCGTGTAAGGACGCTGCGGGTGCCGTGCAATTTGCGACACCTGCCACGGTGTCAGTTTGCTATAGATGTCTTTGGTGAGTTGCTGGCTTTTTTGATGCAGCTTGTCGATCTCTTCGCTGATATCGACCGCCGAGTCTTCCTGCACGAAGCGCAACTCTTCAATCTTGGTTTCCAGTTCAGCGATCGACTGCTCGAAGCTGAGGAAGGTGGTTTTGCTCACGCTGGCTCCTTGTCATCCTGGCAATTGCGCTCGGCTTGTGACCACGCCGCGTGCCGGATCATAGCAATCTTGCATTGCCAATATCAATATTCTACAGGCAGCGGGTCCAGCGATCGCCACAGATACCACGTGCCCACCGTGCGCCAAGGCTCCCAGTTGGCGGCCACCTCGCGCGCATCGCTACGCGACACCGGCTCTCCCGAGAAGTAGTTCACGCTGATGCCCTTCAGCAGACCAAGATCATCGAGCGGCAATACGTTCGGGCGCAGCAGACTAAAAATCAGGAACATCTCGGCCGTCCAACGACCAATGCCACGAATCTGTATCAGTTCAGCGATGACATCTTCATCATGCATCGACGACCAGTCTTTCTCATGCACCGTGCCCGCTGAAAAATGCCGCGCAAGATCGGTCAGGTATTCCGCTTTGCGTTTAGAGAGTCCGCAGCCAGCCAGTTTTTCCAGGCCAGCCTTTTGCACGGTGCCGGGCGATAGCTTGGGGACGGTGACCACCAATCGCTCCCAAACAGATTGAGCTGCCTTGACCGAGATTTGCTGACCAACGATCGCGCGCGCCAAGGTGATGAACGGCTCGCCGCGGCCGACCAAATGTAAATCGCCAAACTTTGGAATCAGCTTGCGCAAGATGCGGTCGCGCCGCATCAGCTCGGTCTTGGCTTCTTCCCAGTAGTCAGGGACGATGATTGCGGGTTGCTTTGCCATCGCGCTTGATCTCACGCCCTTCGCCATTCGGTGACGCCACCGGGTTTGTCTTCCAGCACGATCCCTTTGTCGAGCAAGTCCGCGCGAATACGGTCAGCCTCGGCAAATTGCTTGTGTTGTTTGGCGGCTGAACGTGCCGCAATTGCAACTGCCACGTCTTCATCCGTCATGCCACTCGGCGCACCGCCTTGCAAAAATGACTGCGGGTCGCGCTCGAGCAAACCGAGCATACCAGCCAAGCCTTTCAGCTGACGCGCCGCCACCGCCGAACCCGTGCGGTTGACCTCGCTCGCCAAATCAAACAGCACTGCAATCGCAATCGGCGTGTTGAAGTCGTCATTCATTGCATCGGCAAAACGCTGCGCGTGTGGCTCTTGCCAATCCAGCGGCTGATGGTCTACCGAATGATCTTTCAGCGCCGTGTACAAACGCATGAGTGCAGTCCGCGCGTCATCGAGATGTACGTCGGAATAATTCAACGGGCTGCGGTAGTGCGCACGCAAAATGAAAAACCGCACGACCTCGGCGTCGTACGCTTTGAGCACTTCACGAATAGTGAAAAAATTGCCCAGCGATTTGGACATTTTTTCATCATCGACACGCACGAAGCCGTTATGCATCCAATAATTGACAAATGGCTTGCCACTCGCGCCCTCGGACTGAGCGATTTCATTTTCATGGTGCGGAAACTGAAGATCTTGGCCACCGCCATGAATATCAAAATGCTCACCCAACAGCTGGCATGACATGGCCGAGCATTCGATATGCCAGCCGGGTCGGCCGCTGCCCCATTGGGATGCCCATTTGACCTCGTCGGGCTCCGCTTCGCGCGAGGCTTTCCAAAGCACAAAGTCCAAGGGATCGTGCTTGGCGCTTGCCACTTCCACTCGCTCGCCTGCGCGCAAATCATCAATCGATTTACCAGAGAGCTTGCCGTACCTGGCAAAATCACGC
>JBJTXC010000147.1:0-3706 GCA_046082065.1 Burkholderiaceae bacterium | reverse complement strand
GAGGGCAACCACTGACGCACATGGGCCTGCCACTCGGCCTCGGAGATCACTTGGCCTTGCGGCGAGACTCTCAAGCCGGCAAACGTACCGATGTGTCGGTTGAAAGCCTTGTGCGGTGCTTGCAGACGGAACGGCAAGCCGGCTTTTTCAATGACCTTGTTCCAGCGACCAATGCCAGCAATCGAATCCTTGATGTAATCGTCGCGTAGTACTTCATTCAGCGCGTTTAGCATCGGCACCTCACGCTCGACCAGTTTATCGCCCTGTACTTCCAGGATCTTGTAGTGATCGCCTTTGAGTTGGTGATCATCGTCGCGCTTGGTCTCTTCAAAGCGACCTTTCAATCCGGTTGCATAGAAGGTCGCTGCATTGGAAGACTGATCCGCGCCAAACAAATCAATCGTCACACTGAAGTGAAAATTCAGGTAGCGCTGCAAGGTCGGCAAATCAATCACACCCAGCTGACGCAGTTGTTCAGGGTCTTCGGTAGTGTGCTGCTTCATCACTTCGCAGGTGCGTTGAATGGTGCGCGAGACACCTGACTCACCTACGAACATATGATGTGCTTCTTCAGTCAACATGAAGCGGCAGGTGCGAGACAAGGGATCAAAGCCGGATTCCGCCAGCGCGCACAGCTGAAATTTGCCGTCACGATCGGTGAAATACGTAAACATATAAAACGCCAGCCAATCCGGCGTCTCTTCATTGAATGCCTGCAGAATGCGCGGATTATCTTGAGAGCCGGAGTTCCGATGCAGCAGCGCCTCGGCTTCCTCGCGACCATCACGACCAAAGTACTTGTGCAGCAAGTACACCATGGCCCATAGGTGGCGACCTTCTTCTACGTTAATTTGAAACAGATTGCGCAAGTCATATTGCGACGGACAAGTCAGGCCTAAGTGACGCTGCTGCTCGACTGATGCAGGCTCGGTATCACCCTGCGTCACGATAATTCGGCGCAGGTTGGCACGGTGTTCGCCGGGGACTTCCTGCCATGCTGCCTCACCTTTGTGCTCGCCGAAATTCACCTTGCGGTCTGCCTCGGGTGCATTTAAAAAAATACCCCAACGGTAATCGGGCATTTTCACATGACCAAACTGCGCCCAACCCTCTGGCGTGGTGTTGATGGCAGTACGCAAGTAGACATCGAAATTTTGTGAGCCGTCCGGGCCCATCTCTTGCCACCACTGCAAATAATTCGGCTGCCAATGCTCAAGCGCGCGTTGCAGTGCGCGATCCTCCGAGAGGTTGACGTTATTGGGAATTTTTTCGTTGTAATCGATGGCGCTCACGCGATCTCCTGAAGGTAATGATTATTTTGTTGGAGGGTTTAGATTCGATCGAAATCGAACTTTGCCTTACTACCCGTACCGTAAACTTTTAGCGCACCCAACTCACCCACCGCATTCGGTCGATTGAATATCCAGTTTTGCCATGCAGATAAACGACCAAACACACGCGTGAACATGTTCTCTTGACCATTGAAGCGCAGGTTGGCTTCCATACCGGTCAGTGCATCGGGTGACATGCTGGCGCGCTCTTCCAGCACAAGACGAATTTCATCTTCCCAATCGATGTCATCCGGATTCGCAGTAACCAATCCCAGATCCATCGTGACCTCAGCATCCAGCGGCTGCCCAGCTTTCAATTTCAATGCACCCAGCGTCGCGTCGTCATCATAAAAACGGCGCGCGAGTCGTGACTGCCCGGTGATCATGGGTAGCGAACCGAAATTCATGTCAGAGAGTGTCAATCGCGGTGCTTGCTGCGGCGTATCCGGCAGCATCAGCATATAGCTGCGATCTGCTGCGAAAGCCAACTCTGCCAAGCTACCAGCAAAGCATGAGCCTTCATCAATCAATGCGAACAAGCTGCGTGACGACACATCAATCCGGGCGAAGGTGCGCCGCATCAAGCCGAGTGTTTCGCGTACCAACCAGTCGTTGGCATTCGCCTGAATGGTGGCGTCGCATGCAAGCACATGCTCGCGCTCACCAGCGGTTTTGAGCAACCAGGTGCCGAGTTCGATTTCATTGGTTCGCAAATGCAAAATCGCATCATCTAACTCGCGCGCCATCTGCAGCGGCCACCACTGCGCACCCGCGGCCTCGATGCCCGGAATATCGTTTGCTTGCGGTACGCTCGGCGCATGAACTGTGATGGTGGCGGTGCGCGCCTGACGATCAAATTTCACATCAACATACGGATAGCGCACACCCGCCGCACTGAAATCGCGCTGTAGCGGCGTCAATAGCACGCCCTTGGCAACAGACGGTCGATCACTTTTCGCTGCCAAGTGATCGGCGCGATCTTGAACTGCCTGCGCAAATTGCGCTGGTTTGGCGATTTCATCAACCAAACGCCAATCTTTGGCCCGTTGGCCGCGTATGCCTTCCGAGGTGGTGCAAAAAATATCAGCGTGATCGTGTCTGACTTTACGCTTGTCGGTCAGTCGCGTGAGCCCACCGGTACCGGGCAATACGCCGAGCAAGGGTACCTCGGGCAAACTGACGGACGAGGATCGATCATCCACCAACAAAATTTCATCGCATGCCGCGGCGAGTTCATAGCCACCCCCGGCGCACGCACCATTCACGGCAGCCAGAAACTTCAATCCGCTGTAGCGGCTGGCATCTTCCAATCCGTTGCGAGTTTCGTTGGTGAACTTGCAGAAGTTGACCTTCCATGCGTGGCTGGATTTACCCAGCATGAAAATATTCGCCCCCGAGCAAAAGGTACGATCAAGACCACTGCCGATCACCACCACCCTGACCTGCGGATGCTCGAACCGGATACGTTGGATTGCGTCGTGCAGTTCAATATCAACACCCAGATCATAGGAATTGAGCTTGAGCTTGTAGCCCTCGCGCAGCCCGCCATCTTCATTCACCGCCATGGTCAGCGTGGCTCGGGTACCGTCCACCGCCAGCGTCCAATGCTGGTAGCGCTCGGGCGCAGTTTGATAGTCAACGACAAAGGCTTGGCTCATGGCGGGCGGGATGCAATATCGTGCTTTTTAGTGGGATGTACGCACTATATTGCGTACGACAGCCAGCGTCAATCTCCCGCTTGCGCAAGCTTGCCTTTACGGCAAGTCAGGATGCGAGTCGCTGCCGCAGCTGAATCAGCGCCTGCTCGGGTGGCATGGCGCTGGTATCGATGGTCCGATCTGCCTTGGAGTAGAACTGGGCGCGGCTCTCGAGGATGCGTTTCAGATCGGCCATTGCCTCGCGGTTGCCCGCCATCGGGCGCTGATCACCTTGCGCCAGCACCCGACTCATGTGTTCCTCGGGCGTGGCCTGCAGCCACACGGTATAGCAATGGGTGAGCAATAAATTGAAGGTGGCTGGCTCGGACACAATGCCGCCCGGTGTGGCGATGACGGCGCGTGAATGCGTACGAATCACCTCCTCCAATGCGCGCAGTTCATAGCGCCGGTAGGCCGTCTGCCCGTACAACGCGTGAATTTCATCAATACCGCAGCCGGCCAGCGTCTCGATTTGCCCAGACAGCTCAATAAAGGGCGACCCAAGCTGCGTCGCCAGTGCCCGACCCAGACTGGACTTGCCCGCGCCACGCAGGCCGATCAGCGCAATGCGCTGGCGCCGGGTTGACTCACTGGTGGGTTGGTCGAATAGCACGGCCAATGCCGCACGCGCCTGCGCCAACTCGTCATCGCTGCGACCACGCAGGGTTTCCCGAATCA
>JBJTXC010000146.1:0-2864 GCA_046082065.1 Burkholderiaceae bacterium | reverse complement strand
ATGGACAAAATTGCTCTATCCAATGACCCCGCTGGTGATGATGGTACTGGCTTTGCCATTTGCTTATCTACGGGTGCGAAGCGGGGGGTTATCGCTGAAGGTATTCGTCGGCATTATGATCGGCATGGGCTTTCACTTGATGAATAGTCTTTTTTCGCATGTTGGTTTGCTCAACACATGGCCACCGGTGGCGACGGCAGCCGTTCCCAGCCTGATCTTTCTGTTAGCTGCAATTGCGGCATTACGCTGGGTGGAGCGACATTGATGAATCAAAAGGCATTGGTTTTGTTTGCACATGGCGCGCGTGCCGCCAGCTGGGCGCTCCCGTTTCAGCGCTTGCAGGCAATACTTCGCGAGCAGTTAACCGACACCCATGTTGAATTAGCTTTTCTCGAGTTGATGGAACCCTCGCTGCCTGTGGTCGTGGATCAATTGGTCGAGCAGGGATGCACAAAATTGAGTGTCGTCCCCATCTTTTTTGGACAGGGCGGTCATGTGTTGCGTGATCTGCCGCCGATGGTCGATGAGTTGCGGACGACCTATCCAACCCTGACATTAAGCGTCGCCGCAGCAGTTGGTGAGAGTCAGGCAGTGTTGGAAGCGATTGCAGCGTACTGTTGCGACACGCTCGACTAACGAGGTTAAGTTACTACCGTTCACGCAGACTCTCGCTAACATGCTCCACCAGCGGGCTGAGTAAATACTCGATCACCCGGCGCTTGCCTGTATTGATTTCTGCAGTCACTGCCATACCTGGCTGTAGCGGTACGTTACGCCCGTTGACATCCACCCCCGATTTCTCCAGTTAGATCTTGGCGAGGTAAGTCAGCCCCATTTTTTCATCGGCTACTGCATCGCTTGAGATATGCATGACCTTGCCGCGGATGGTGCCGTAGCGCGTGTAAGGAAATGTCTCGACCTTGACCTCGACAGTCTGCCCGGCGTGGACGAAGCCAATGTCCTTGTTAGGTAGCTGCGCATCCACCTCCATGGGCTCATTATTCGGCACCAGCAGCATTAGTACCTGAGCCGGGGTGACGACACCACCAATCGTATTGACAGCCACTTGCTGCAAGATGCCATCAATCGGCGCGGTGATTCGCATGTGCCGATCACGCGCGGCCGCCTTTACGAGCTCCTTCTGTAGCGAGGTTGCTTTTTGCTGTGCTTCTTCTGCTACGTCCAGCCACTGACGTCGGCTCTCGGCGATCAGCGTGCTGCGCTGTGCTTGGGTTTCACGTAGCGCGGCGCGCAGTTCGGCTAGCCGACTTTTTTGTGTGGCAAGCTCACCCTCCTGATCGAGGCGAGTTTGTTCTTTCTCCAGCCATGCGTGGCGTGATACATACCCCCGCTGTTGCAGATCGAGGTAATCACTCGCGCGGTGAGTGGTAATGGTTAGCACTTGCTCCAGCTTTTTTATGGAGGTTTGTATCGATACTAGCTCTGCCTGACGGCGATCGATATCTGCATCCAATCGCGCCAAACGAGCGCGATATTCAATGACGATTCCATCCAGCTGGCGCGAGGCATCCGCTAGCCGTGCGGCAGGCATATCGGCAGCGATCAGTGTCGGTCGCTGCCCACCATGCTGCGCCGACAGGAAAGCGCGTGCGCGTAGCGCCGAGAGTTGTGCTGCGATCATTTCATTTTCAAGGCGGCCTGTGTCTGCAGTTGTTGCGGTAGCGTCCAGCTCTAATAAAAGATCGCCTGCGCGTACATGATCGCCCTCCCTGACGTGGATGTGCAAGATGCTCGCAGTTTCAATCGCCTGAATGGGTTTACTGCGCCCACTAGGCACGATTTTTCCGGAGGCAGTGGCGACCACATCGACTTTGCCTACGATCGACCAAGTCAGCGCTAGCAGCGCAAAAAAGCAAATCAACCAGAGCGCAATGCGAGGTGCGGGTGAGGCCGGGCAGCGCTGCAGTGCGAGCGCCGCAGGCAGAAATGCCGCCTCCTCGCGATGGTAGTGTTCACCATCCAAAGATTGACGCGCGTGCCAGGATTGCCGCAGCAATGTAGCGTATCGGCGGGCAAGCTGACCCCAGGCACAAAATCTCAATCGAGTACGAGCCATCAATAAACGCATCACGCCACCTGCATACGGTGGAGATGTGCGTACCAACCATCATCCTTAGCGAGCAATTCTTGGTGCTGGCCTTGCTCGACCAGACGACCCTGATCCATCACCAAAATCCGGTCGGTATCGCGTACAGCAGACAGGCGGTGCGCGATGATGATGACGGTGCGGTTCGCGCAGATCGCTTCCATATGGTTTTGAATCATTCGTTCTGACTCGTAATCCAGCGCGCTGGTCGCTTCGTCAAAGATCAGAATGCGCGGGTCACGCATGAGGGCTCGTGCGATGGCGATGCGTTGTTTTTGTCCGCCCGACAAGCCGGTGCCGTGCTCACCGATCACGGTTTCATAGCCCTCGGGCAGTTCAGTGATAAAGCCATGTGCACCCGCCAGATTTGCCATCTGCATGACTTTCTCCAATGGCGCACCGGGGTCGGTCAATGCGATGTTCTGGCGTAGCGTTCCCCTGAACAGTTGGCTTTCCTGAGGCACCACGCCCATTTGACGCCGAAGCGATGCGGGATCGGCGATTGCGATGTCGAGGCCATCGATCAGGATGCGGCCGCGCTGCGCCGTATGTAGTCTTTGGAGTAGCATGCTAAGCGTGCTCTTACCCGAGCCGGATCGCCCGACGATGCCAATACGCTCGCCGGGGCGGATCACCAGTTGGATGTTTGATAAAACCTCCTGACGATCTGGCCGATACCGAAAATACACATGATCAAATACGATCTGCCCTTTGATAGTCGGTAGGGTGATACCTGCGGGCTTGGTTTCGGTTTCGG
>JBJTXC010000145.1:0-4225 GCA_046082065.1 Burkholderiaceae bacterium | reverse complement strand
AAACCAAAAAGGCTGCCGCGGCAGCCTTTTTTATTTCAGGCGCAAAAGCCTTCAATACCGTGACAACTTTCAGAAGTTTCTTTGACCGCGCTGACTCTTCCCGGGCATACGGCGGTTGGTTTTTCGGACCAGATACGTCATCTAGAATAAAGGCAGCTGAGACTCTTGCAGTAAATGATCGGCGACAAATCTTAGAAGCAGCTGATGATGCGCGCCGCTATGCCACTGCGGCTTCATGTATTTTTTCCAGTACCAGCTTTGCTCGCTCTCCGGGTGGCAGCCTATCAGCCCGATCGGGCCCTGCACGATCGCCATCGGGTCGCCGTTGGCATAGGTAGCAACCTCCTCGAAATCGCCGCCAATGAAGGTGGGTCCATCGTAGAAATACATGCGCTCGGCTTCGCCCATCCAGCTGACTTGGGCGGTGGTGCCGTAAGACGATTTGATCTCTGCATTGCGTCGCTTGATGTACTGCTTGACGCGGGTGTCCGAAAGGATGTCGAAGTAATAGGCATCGGCCCAGTATGCGCCCATGCAAATACCCAAATATTTACCGCCACGACGCAGAAATTTGCGTACCTCGCGAATGTTTGATTTCATCAGGCCGCTGAAGGTACTGGCGTCGCCATAACCACCGGGGAACACGACTAATTCAACATCGTCGAAGAATCCCTCTTGCACCGAGTGGCGCGTAAAAATACGCAGGTTATAGACCGGTGACAAGGCTTGAATAATCCCGTTCACGGACTCGATCGAACAGATCGGATGGTGCAGAAAGATGGCAATATTTTTTTTCACAGCGGCGGACATCCTGCTCCATGCGTTCCGCTGCCATGTGGGCTTGTTTTGATAGGCAAGCGAAGTTGAGATGTATAGCACACCTCGGCGCAATCGACACTCGCGTGAAGGATGAGCTTGGGTCAAGGCCGGGTGCTCGGCTATCATGCGGCGGCCTGCACCAAGACCGGCACCCAACGTGCTGACGCTGACCTGACAAAAACCGAGAACCCATGATCGCGTTGCTTGAAGCCCATCGCGCCGGTTTACTCGCTCGCGCTCACTGGGCACCGAATATCGTGGCTGGTCTGGTGGTGGGGGTGGTGGCACTACCACTGGCGATGGCCTTCGCGATCGCCTCGGGTGCAAGACCCGAACAAGGCATCTACACCGCGATGATTGGTGGTGGGTTAATTTCCATCTTGGGTGGTAGCCGATTGCAAATCGCCGGCCCAACCGGTGCCTTCATTGTCATTCTGGCCTGGGTCACCGCGAAGTACGGCATCACCGGATTGCAGATCGCTACGCTCATGGCTGGCATCATGATGGTGCTGATGGGATTGGCGCGTATGGGTCGCGTGATCAAGTTCATTCCCGCGCCGGTGGTGGTGGGCTTCACGGCCGGTATTGCGGTGATTATTTTTGTGAGCCAGTGGAGCGAGTTCCTTGGCTTGCCACCGCCCGAAGGTGCGCATTTCCATCAAAAGCTATGGCACCTGCTGCTGGCACTGCCGCACGCGCACTTACCTACGCAATGTCTCTCTGCGCTGAGTTTGTTGTTGGTGTTGTTCGCGCCGCGCTTTCCGTGGATGCGGCGCGTGCCGGGTCCGTTGATTGCGTTGGTGGTGATCACGGCGCTGAATGCTTGGTGGCAACTGCCCGGTGTGGCCACAATAGGCTCGGCATTTGGTGGCATTCCCACCGGTCTACCTTCGTTGGCGTTGCCGACGTTCTCCGTGCCTGAACTCATCCCGCTGATCTGGCCAGCACTCACGATTGCGATGTTGGGTGCGATCGAAGCCTTGCTGTCAGCAGTCGTGGCGGATGGCATGGCGGGGACCAAGCATGACTCGAATCAGGAACTGCTTGGGCAGGGCATCGCCAACGTGGTTGTACCGCTGTTCGGCGGGTTTGCGGCGACGGGCGCGATTGCCCGCACCGCCACCAATATTCGAAATGGTGCCAATAGTCCTTTGGCCGGCATCGTTCACGCGTTGACGCTGGTGGCAGTACTGCTGTTCATGGCCCCATGGGCCGCACACGTGCCATTGGCGGTGTTGGCCGCGATCTTGTTTGTGGTGGCCTGGAACATGGCCGAGGCCAGGCAATTCGCCCACTTGATGAAGACCGCCACCCGCGCAGAAAAATTGGTGCTGTTGCTCACCTTTGTGCTGACGGTTTTTATCGATCTGGTCGCGGCCGTGGGCGTCGGCGTGCTGCTTGCCGTTTTACTATCCCCAGGTCGGCCGCGTTGGCTGGCAAATCCCGGTGCGGTCGCAAAAAAATTTTCCAAAAAGTAATTCCCCTGGAGAAATTGTTTCTATAATCGCAGGGACATTTTTCTTGCGATTTCAACGGTGTACCGAGCAACCAGCAGAGCCGATTACTTGCCTGGACTCGATGGCGTGCGTGCCATCGCAGTATTGGCGGTATTGCTTTACCACCTCGACCTTCAAGGGTTCTTCAGCGCCGGTTTCCTCGGTGTTGATTTGTTCTTCGTACTCTCCGGCTTTCTGATCACCTCGCAGCTACTACGCGAGTACCAGCGTGATCAGGCCATCTCGCTACGTGATTTTTATCTGCGCCGCGCGCGCCGACTGTTTCCAGCCGTCGTGGCGCTGTTGCTGCTGTGTGTGCTGCTGGTGGAGTGGTTTGCCCCAGACTCGATTCGTCGCACCCGTCTTGATGCGCTGCCCGCGTTTTTCTATGCCTCAAACTGGTGGCAGATTTTTTCTGAGCAGTCGTATTTCGAGATCAGTGGCCGGCCACCCTTGCTGCAACATCTGTGGTCGCTGGCGATTGAGGAGCAGTTCTATATCTTCTGGCCGCTAGCCTTGATCGCGATCTTGCGCTACGGGCAGCGCCTGCGGTTGCACTGGTTTGCGCTTGGGCTGATGCTGTTGTCCGGCGGCTGGATGATCTTGCTATCCATTCAGCGCGGCTTCCCTGAAGCAGTCGATCCGAGCCGCGCCTACCTCGGCACCGATACACACGCATTCGGATTGTTTGCCGGCGCCGCTTTGGCCGCGCTGTGGGATCCGCGTGCAAGCCGCATCGCGCAGAGCCAGAGCGCGCAGAGCCAGAGCGCGGTCGGCGAGTCGCCGTGGGGCCAGGCACCCGCCACCCGCATCGACTGGCTGGGCATCGCGGCATTGGCGATATTGCTGGCGGCAATGCTACTGAGCGGCGAGAGCAGCTTGTGGCTGTACCGTGGTGGCTTTGTGCTGTTTGCACTGGTGACGGCGGTGTTGCTGTTTGCTGCCACGCAGCCTACCGGCTCACTGCCGCGGTGGCTGAGCCAACCACCGCTGGTTTGGCTCGGCAAGCGCTCTTACGCGTTGTACCTGTGGCACTGGCCGATTTATGTCTTGCTTCGGCCGGACTTCGAGCTACCCGATCACCCGCTGCTGCAAGCGCTGGTCAGGCTGGTGCTGACCGGGATCGCTGCCGAGCTGTCGTACCGCTATGTCGAGCAACCGATTCGTAGCGGCGAATTGTTCGAATGGGCGAAGCAGCGTCGTCATGCTTATCTTGGCTATGTTTCCACCGGCTCGGCCTTGTTGGCTGCGGTGCTGGTGATGGTGTTGGTGCGGCCGGCGCCGCCACCGGTGCTCGGTATCGAGCCGGTGGTGCTCGAGCAGGATCACGCCGGCGAGCGATCGATGGATCAGCCAGTCCAAGTGCGCCCCTACCGCACTCTGCGCGCAGCATGCGGGCGATCGGTGTCGACGTCGAGCGGCAGCTTGCCGCCGCAACTGACAGTGATCGGTGATTCAGTGTTACTGGGTGCGTCCGAGCATTTGCTCAGGCGCATCGATGGCGTCGAGATCGATGCTGCGGTGGGCCGCCAGATTCGTGGGGGCTTGGTGCGTGTGTTGGATCTGAAGTCGCACAAAGTGCTGGCGAACACCGTGGTGATTCATCTCGGTACCAATGGGTTTTTGGGTGAGCGATCATTGCGTGACGTGCTATCGCACTTGCGTGATCGCAAAGTCATTCTGATCAATGTGAAAGCGCCGCGTCGATGGGAAGGCCCGAACAACGCGGTACTCGCGGAAATCAGCAGTGAATCCAGCAACGTCAAAGTCATCGATTGGAACGCCATCAGCCGCCGACGTAATGATTATTTCGCCGCCGATCGCGTGCACCTGTCGGGTAAAGGCATACAGACGCTGAGTGCCGAGATCATGCGCGCTGCAGGGGTTCGGCATGTCAGCGGCAAGGCCTC
>JBJTXC010000144.1:0-4005 GCA_046082065.1 Burkholderiaceae bacterium | reverse complement strand
CAGGCCGCTTGCTGGGTAAAGTAGCCCTTACCATCGACCTAATGAGATCGGTGCTAAAGGCCTAATAAGCAACCTTGGCTCGATTCAATTCATTTGGCCCTTTGGTAACTCTGGATTACGCCCTGTCAGTTAAACCACCCTGGTTTTGAGTGGGTAAATGATTTATTGCTGCGCTAGTAATACAAAGCGCTGTTGTTTTTACAAGGTAAATTCTTTGCGCTAGCGATAATTGATTCAAGGCTGAAAGTTTCGGTGGTATTGCGCCGGGCTTTGAATACCTACGCTGGCATCAAGCACTTGAATCAAGCACTTGGGTGCTATACTCCGCAACGATCTACCTGACCTATGTCCGAGCTGAATACCCTGACCGCCCAACCCGAATCCCCCGCCGAGTCGCTGCCCCGTTTTGATGAATTCGGCCTTGCAGCCCCGATACTGCAGGCACTCGCCGAGCAGGGCTATCAACACCCCACCCCGATTCAGTCGCAAGCGATACCTGTCGTGCTACAGGGTCGAGATGTAATGGGTGCCGCGCAGACCGGCACCGGTAAAACGGCCGGATTTTCATTACCCATCATTCAGCAGCTGTTGCCGCACGCTAATAGCAGTGCCTCACCTGCACGGCATCCGGTACGCGCCCTGATCTTGACGCCGACGCGGGAGCTCGCCGATCAAGTGGCGGATAACGTGAAAGCTTATTCTCGGCATACGCCACTGCGATCGGCTGTCGTGTTCGGTGGTATCGATATGGCGCCGCAAACGGCGGCGCTGCGGGCGGGTGTTGAAATACTCATCGCCACGCCGGGGCGTTTGCTCGATCATGTGCAGCAGAAAACCCTCAATCTTTCGCAAACTGAAATTTTTGTGATGGATGAGGCAGATCGCATGCTGGATATGGGCTTCTTGCCTGATCTGCAGCGCATCATCAACCTGCTACCCAAGCAGCGGCAAAACTTGATGTTTTCCGCAACGTTCTCGCCCGAGATCAAAAAGCTGGCGTCGAGTTTTCTGAAAAATCCACAGCTGATCGAGGTGGCACGAAGTAATGCCACCGCTGATCGTGTGACCCAAATCGTTTACAAGGTCGACGAAGAAGCGAAGCGCGATGCTGTGATTCATTTGCTGCGTCAGCGTGAGATTCGGCAAGTCATTGTTTTTTCCAACACTAAAATCGGTGCATCCCGATTGGCGCGTGAGCTCGAGCGTGCTGGCGTTAAGGCATCTGCAATTCACGGTGACAAAACGCAGGCCGAGCGCATGGCTGCACTCGAGGCATTCAAGGCGAGTGGCATTGATGTGCTGGTTGCTACCGATGTCGCTGCGCGTGGTCTGGATATCGCTGAGCTACCTTGTGTCATTAATTACGATCTACCGTACAACGCCGAGGATTATGTTCATCGTATTGGGCGTACCGGGCGTGCCGGGGCCTCGGGTGATGCGCTGTCGCTGTACTGCGATAAAGATGCACGCTTGTTGGCAGATATCGAGAAGTTGATCAAGCAAAAGCTGACGCCTGTGGCGCTGGATGATTTTCATCCGCGTAGCGCCCGTGGTGAGCGTAGTGATCGCAGTGATCGACATGAGCGCCATGCCGATCGCTCGTTCAATCGTACCGAACATCGTCATGATCATCGTACTGAGCGTGGACCCCGCCCGACGGGATCGGCTGCGCCACGCAGAGAAAAAGTTGATCCATGGTTTCTCAAGCCGTATGAGCCAGAAGCGGTGCCGTTGCCTGTGGCAGATAAGCTAGCTGAGCCAAAAAATAACAAGCCGCTACCCAAGCGCGCTGCATTGCTTGGTGGGCGCACCAAGAGCTGATGAATAGGTTATTCATCGGGACTGACCGCCTGATCGCAGCGTAACCGCCACGCTTCAATCGCTAGTAGCCAAAATTCATCTAAAGATGTTGGCGGCCGCTCAAGTTTGAGCTCAATGTGTGCCGCCGCTTGTAAAAGCGTACTCAAGGGTTGTGTTGTATCGAGTGCCTGCGCGCCGGTCTGCTTGGATAGTTTTTCGCCTATTGCATTATTCACGACGGGTACGTGCAAGTAGCGCGGTGTCGGATAGCCAAGCAATTGCTGAAGATAGATTTGTCGAGCGGTGGATTCCAATAAATCCTCGCCACGCACAACATCCGTGATCTGCTGTTCAGCATCATCTACGACCACCGCTAGTTGATACGCCCAAAATCCATCGGCACGTTTCAGCACAAAATCGCCTACGCGCTCGGCAAGATTTTCTTCGACGTAGCCTTGCCACCGGTCGTCATAATGTATTCGTGCCGACTGACTATCGGCCGCTGGCACGCGTACCCGCCAGGCACGCGGTGTACGCCCTGGCGCAAGACCGTGGCGGCACGTGCCGGGGTAGATCGCCGCACCATCGCTTGCGATTGATATCCTTGAGTCGGCAATCTCCCGTCGGCTACAAGCACATGGATACACCAGTTCCCCGAGTCGACTGAAAGCGTGCTCATACTGTTTCAAGCGATGGCTCTGCCAGATCACTTCATCATCCGACCGCATGCCAAACTCGGCCAGTGTATGCAGTATGTGTTCGGCAGCGCCGGGCACAGTTCGTGGTGCGTCAATATCTTCGATGCGCACCAGCCATTTGCCGGCATGGGCTCGGGCGTCTAGGTGGCTTGCCAGCGCAGCAACCAAAGATCCTGCGTGAAGTGGCCCGGTGGGTGACGGTGCGAAGCGGCCGATGTACATGATCGATGACTCGGCCTGAGTGCTGGTTTTAGCAGTGCAAACAGGAGTTTGAGAGAGGGTGTGCCAGCATTAAACGTTGGCCGCTACGTTGACGCAATGAGGGCAGGATTTGCCTTCAACATAATGGGGTGATTGCTGCTCGAGCGCTGTCACCACTGCGCGGCAAGCAAAGCATTGCACCGTGGATGTTTCTTCGAGCTGAGCATTCAGTGCAGTCCGTTGATCAAATACGAAGCAATCACCGTTGTAGTGCGCACCACCGACTTCTTCAAAGTATTTCAAGATGCCGCCATCTAGCTGATAGACCGAGTCATAGCCAATATGACGCATATAGATGGCGGCTTTCTCGCAGCGTATGCCGCCCGTGCAAAACGTGACAATGGTTTTATCATTCAGCTTCGATTTGTTTTGTGCGATCACTTCAGGAAATTCGCTGAACTTGTTGATACGGTATTCCAGTGTTTTATCGAAAGTACCAACGTCAACCTCGAACGCATTACGCGTATCGACCATCACCACAGGCTTGCCCTCATCATCATGCCCCTGATCCAGCCAGCGTTTCAGATCAGGCGCACTGACGGCTGGCGCGCGCCCGAGCTCAGGTTTGATCAGCGGGTTTTTCATGGTGATGATTTCTCTCTTCAGGCGCACCAGCATGCGCCGAAATGGCTGCCGATCTGAGAGACTCTCTTTCGCCACGATGTCTGATAGCCGAGGGTCTTGATGCATCCATGCCATATAGCTATCGATGGCGGCACGGCTCCCGGCCAGGAACATGTTGATCCCCTCAGGCGCCAGCAAGATCGTGCCTTTTAGCTCAAGCGCCGTGCAGCACTGCAAAAAACGCGGGCGTAACTCTACGATGTCATCGAGCGTTATAAATTTGTAAGCTGAAATATTGACGATGGGGTCGGCGGGTTGCATTTACTGGCTCGGGTCAGTCTCAAAATCCCGAACATTATAAACTTCGCCGCACTGCACAAGCTGCGGAATTCTGCAGGCTTTACCTCGATGCCAGCGGGTAAAATACGGCTCATGACCGCCCCGCAATTTGTTCACCTGCGCCTGCACTCCGAGTTCTCCATCGTCGACGGATTGGTGCGGATTGATCAGGTGGTTCAGGCGGCTGCCGATGATCAACAGCCGGCGCTGGCTGTTACTGATCTCGCCAACTTGTTCGGTATGGTCAAGTTCTACAAGGCGGCACGCGCCAAGGGAATCAAGCCGATTATTGGTGCCGATGTCTGGATCACCAATGAAGACGAACGCGACAAGCCCTCGCGCT
>JBJTXC010000143.1:0-3094 GCA_046082065.1 Burkholderiaceae bacterium | reverse complement strand
CTCGCCGCGCTTGACCAGGGTGGCCTGGCGCAGATCCGAGACCCGAATCGGCTCGCCGGCGCGCACCGCGCGCATCAGCTCCTGACCCTCAAGCCCTTGTAATTCCTGGTAGTGCGCCTTGTTAATCTTGTCGGCCTCCATGCGCTCGAGCTTGAGCGAATCCCGCTGTAATACCTGTCCCGCCAGTAAGTTGGTCGATGCGACCACCACCTGTCGGAATTCCGGCGCCGGGGTGGCCTTAGGCGCCGTGGTCGCGGCGGTTGGCAGGGGCGGTGCCGCGCCCGGCGTCAGGCCGATCTTGACGAAGAGTTGCCAATTTGGCTTGGCGCAGCGTACCCGAACGTGTTCTTTGTTAACAAACGGGTAATCAAACACAAAACCGCTGCCGCAAGGTTGGACCGCGACGCGGGCATCCGGCGGCGCTACCGTCACACTCGATGCCGGTATCCCGTGCTGGGCACTTACCCATTCCGTCAGCGCGGCATTCATCTGCTCGAGCGGCGTCGCCGCCTGCAGCCAGCCAGACGCCAGCAGCAGCAAAAGCCCGCTGCTTTGGGTGAAATTGGGTGTCATTTTCATTCTGTAACCGATTCAATAACTGGAACGAGCCTTGCTTGATCTAGGTTATCGCAGCTGCCGGTTGTGCAAGTTTCCGACAGCTGAGCCCGATAGTGCAAAAACAATACCAGCCCCGATGAGGAGCCCGAATGCAGATCCGTCCTACACAAACCGGAGCCATTGCCCCCGACGCGCCCGCTGCCACGCGTGCGCGTGAGCGCGCACAGCCAGCGAACTCGTTTCGCCAGGCACTCGCCGGCGTCAAGACCGACATGCAGATGGTGACGGTGCAGCGCGGCGACACCTTGATGAGCCTGACCCGTCGACAACTCGGCAATGCGGCAAGCCAATTTAGTAATGCGCAGATTTTGCAGTTGGCACAAACCGTGGCACGCGAAAACGGCATCGATGACCCGAACCGCATCATGCCCGGGCAGGCCATTAACATGGCGCAGATGAGTACGACGGCAGCGCTGCAGTTACGTCAGGCCGAGGTGGCACGCGCCCAGCTCAATTTGAACGGGCCGACGGTCAATACGCCAACCCTGGATAAAACCCTGCAGCGCGCTGTCGCCAAAGGCTACATGGCCTCGACGGAATTGGCGGCAGTGAGAGACAAGATTATTTCGCTGGGTAAGCGGCATCAGTTTGCACCGGACGACTTCGCGCGCATGACGCTGATGGAATCCGATGGCCTCAATCCACGCGCCAGCAATGGTAGCTGCCACGGCATCATTCAATTCTGCGCGGGTGGTAATCGTGGTGCGGCCAGTGCTGGCTACGGTCAAAACCCGAAAGAGATCATGAACCTCTCGGTGCTACAGCAGCTCGATCTGGTAGACAAGTATTTCAGCGACACCCGGTTGAAGGATTTTGGACCGGCATCTCTGGATGATCTGTATTTAACGGTGCTGACACCCGCGGCACGTGCCGAGACCCGGGTTGATGCGCCATTGAATATCAATGGCAAACAAGCCGCCTATTTATATGAGGGCCGCGACACCAGCGGTGTCATCACGCGTAACTCGATTATCGAAGGCTTGAAGAACAATGCGCGTGATCGCTTGGGTAACTTCACCAGTACCTTGGCGAAGATGGACCTCTCGCGCATGTAGTACTGAGTCGATTGATTCCATTGACTCAATGAATTTGCAGTAGCGGCAAACACTGGCCGCACAAAATATCCCATCCAGCGGCAAAGCCTTGCCGCATCGCTTCCGAAGGCGTCGGAAATCCATCTCAAGCCAACACTGGCACGACCTTTGCAATGGTCGGATCGACAGTTGGAAACTTGAGCGGCCTGTCGATATTTCGTATCCGGCCGAAAGGAGCAAGCGATGGATTTCATGAGCAATGTGCTCGGTGTACACGAGAAAGCACTGCGAGTGCGCGACAAGCGCATGGAGGTACTCGCACGCAATATCGCCAACGACGACACCCCGCACTTCAAGGCGCGTGAGCTTGATTTCAAAACCGTGATGGCCAAGTTCGAGCCAAGTGATTTGATGGCCAACACCCATGGCACGCACTTCGGTTTTGCAGATGAAGTACCAGACGACGATGGCATGCGCTACCGCACGCCGTTTAATGCATCAGTCGACGGCAACACCGTTGAGCTCACCGTTGAGCAGTCGCGCTACGGTAAAGCCGCTGCCGATTACCAAGCCACGCTGGCGTTCCTGCAAGACCGCGTCGGTGGCATACGCAAGGCATTGAAAGGGGAGTAACGCATCATGGTGATGTCAATTGATAATATTTTCGGAATCGGCGGCACCGCGCTGCATGCGCAGCTGATTCGTATGAACACCACGGCGTCCAACCTCGCTAACGCTGGCACCACCGCTGCGACAGAGGATCTCGCATATCGCGGCAAGCGTACCGTCTTCAAGGCGCTGATGGATGACTCAATGACGCATCCCGGCGCTGAATATGTCGGTGGCGTCAAGGTCGACAAGATTGTCGACGACACCAAGCCGATTCCTAAGGTCTACGACCCCAACAATCCTTTGGCTGACAAAGATGGCTTTGTATATCAAGCCAACGTGAATGAAGTCAACGAGATGGTCGATTTGATGGCCGCTTCGCGTTCGTATCAGAACAACGTCGAGGTGGTGAACACCGCGCGTGAGTTGATGATGCGCACCATCGACATTATCAGGGCGTGAGGTAAACCATCATGGCAGCGACTAGCACCGGTGCAGCAGCAGCAACCTCGAATTACACGCTGCCGTCGAATATCAAGACGACAACGCAGTACAAGCAGGAGCAAGAGAATGCCGTCATCAATGGCAAGGGTGATCAGATGGGGCAAACCGCGTTTCTGACGCTGTTTACCACCCAGCTTAAAAATCAGAACCCGCTTGATCCAATGGATAACACCGCGTTTGTGTCGCAGTTGGCGCAGTTCTCGCAACTTGAGGCCACCACAAAAATGTCCGGCTCGATGGAGTCACTGGTCAAGTCGCTTTCTACGTCGCAGATTTCCGGCGCGTCCGCATTGATTGGTAAAACCGTCGGCGTCACCGAAGGTAAAGCC
>JBJTXC010000142.1:0-3960 GCA_046082065.1 Burkholderiaceae bacterium | reverse complement strand
CTTCACCCAAAACGACAAACTCGGCCGCGCTTTTTTTCGTATGGCGCTGAATGGTGACGAAATCTCCTCCGTGTTTGATCAGACGACTGCAACGCAGCGCTTTGCGTTGGGTGAAACTAGGCGTTCAGCCACGATATTGTTGTTCACGCACGAGGGTGCAAAACATATCTGGGAAGGCCCGGATCATTTACTATTTTTGCTGACGCTGTTATTGCCAGGCTTGCTGTTATGGGGCGCCAGATCGGTCATGGTAGCGCAGCAACCGTCATCTGCGGTGGATGATGCTTCGCAAAATTTGGCCGCAGGTTCGTCCGCAGCGGCGGCGGGCAAACATCGCGCGGCATGGGTGTTTGCGCTGAAAGTGATTACCGCATTTACCCTTGCGCATTCCATCACCTTGGCGATGGCCACGCTGGGTTTGATCAGTCTGCCAGATAAACTGATTGAATCCGTGATTGCCCTCTCGATCATGATTTCTGCCCTCTTGAATTTGCAGCAGCGTCTGCGTATCAATCACTGGTTGCTGGCCTTTTCTTTTGGTTTGATTCACGGGATGGGGTTCGCCAACGGATTAAAAGAACTCGGGCTGTCGTCGTCGTACTTTATCGAGACCTTGATTGCATTTAATGTTGGCGTGGAATTGGGTCAGCTGTCGGTGGTCTTGCTGGTTGCTGTGCCATTGGTCTGGTTAGTACGGAGTGAGTCAGGTCAGCAGCGGGTGATGCGTTGGGGTTCGTCGGCGGTCTTGCTGATCTCAACGGTTTGGTTCATCCAACGGTTGATCGCTTAGAACCTCTTTCGATAAGCCAATGACGGCGTGAGTCGCCTTGGTTTGCCCGTGGTGCCTTGAATCGATGCGCGTGTGTTCAAGCGAATAGAAAGGAAACTCAGATTCATGAATAACAAACCCATCACGGTGGTGACCGGTGGTGCCAGCGGTATCGGTGCGGCTTGCGTCAGACACCATGTCAAACGTGGCGAGACCGTCATCGTGCTGGATCTTGCCAGCGCCTGGTCGGACCAAAAAGCGCAAGCGCTGGGGGCAAGCGCTTTTTATGAATGTGATGTGCAGCAGGATCAGCGAATGCACGAGGTTGCTGATCTGATCGAGTCGACCCATGGCCCGGTGGATTATTTGATTACCTCGGCGGGTATTTTGCAGCGCAAACTATCACCAGAAGATTTGCCAATGGCGCATTGGGACGCCGTGACCAATATCGATTTGCGTGGTACCTATCTGAGTTGTGCCGTATTCGGCAGCAAAATGGCGGCGCGGGGCCGTGGTGCGATTGTGAACATCGCATCGATTACCAGTTTTAGGTCATCACCATTACACGCGTATGGCCCTTCCAAAGCGGCAGTCGCTTCGCTGACCATGAATTTAGCTGCGGAGTGGGGGCGGTCTGGTGTGCGGGTCAACGCAGTCGCGCCCGGCTTTACGCTGACCGAGGCCATGCAGGCGGCCATTGATCAGGGGGACCGTGACCCGACCGAGTTGTCTCAGCCGACTGCAATGAATCGATTAGTCACGCCTGATGAAGTGGCTGACGGCATAGGCTTTTTGCTATCCGACGCTGCACGTGCCATCACCGGCATTGTGATGCCGATTGATGCGGGGTGGTTGTGCGGGAGTACTTGGGCTACATGGGGCGGTCTGCCCATTCATCGCTGAGGCCTTCTAGCTAAGCTGGCGTTTCTGTAGCACCCACTTGAACAGTGGCCAAGTCACGATAATGAGTGTTGCGGCGGCCAGCCACATGGCAATCGGGCGGGTGAAAAATAGCAGCATATCGCCGTCGGATTTGATCAGCGACGTCACCAGATTTTCTTCCAGCATTTTGCCGAGCACGGCGCCGAGAATCACGGGCGCGATCGGGAAGCCGTTTTCTTCCATCACGAAGGCAATCACGCCAAAGCACAGGATCAAAATAACGCCGAGGCTGGAGTTGGTCACCGCAAACGCGCCAACAATGCAGAACAGAAGAATCGTCGGCATGAGAATGTTGCGCGCAACGTTCAATACTTTGGTGGCGAGTTTAACGGTCAACCACCCCAGCGGCAGCATGATCAAATTGGCGAGCATGAACACGATAAAGATGGCGTAGATATTTTGCGGGCTATTGATGAATATGGTCGGCCCAGGATTCATATTTTTTAAGTACAGCACGCCAATCGCAATTGCAGTGATTGAGTCACCGGGGATACCAAACACGATGGCCGGTATCCACGCGCCAGCCAACGCTGAATTATTTGCAGCGCCGGATTCCGCAATGCCCTCGACATGGCCGGTACCAAATTTCTCCGGCTCTTTGGAAAATTTTTTGCTGGCCGCATAGCTCATCCACGCCGCCATATCTGCGCCGGCACCGGGCTGTATGCCAATCAGTGTACCGAGCGCGCTACCGCGCAGTAGCTGGGTGGGGTAGGCTTTGAGTAGCCCCCACATGCCGCCAAAGATATTGCCGATTTTGGTGGCGACCACCACGGGTGGCGGCGCCATGTCAGTCACGTAGCGCAGCAACTCGGATACTGCAAACAGACCGACCATCATGGGTATCAGCTCAATGCCGCTCATCAATTCAGGCAAGCCGAAAGTAAATCGCGTGTGTGCCGCCGGGTTTTCCATGCCGACGCAGGCAATCAGCAAGCCAATCAGGAGTGAGATCGATGCTTTCAATCGGCTGCCACTACCGACAAACACGGCAGCAGACAAACCTAAAATCATTAACCAGAAATATTCGAACGACGAAAACTGCAGTGCAAATTCTGCCAACGATGGCGAGAACATAATCAGCACCAGCGTACCGAACAAACCACCGATAGCAGAAAAAACCAAACACGTACCCAGCGCCAGTTCAGCTTGGCCTTTGGTGGTCATCAGGTAGGCTTCGTTGGCGTAGGCTGCAGAAGCAGGCGTGCCGGGAATACGCAGCAGTGCACCCGGAATATCCCCGGAAAAAATCGCCATCGCCGTCGCAGTGACGATGGCAGCGACAGCAGGCACCGGTGGCATGAAGAAAGTGAGCGGTACTAATAGTGCCGTCGCCATAGTGGCTGTCAGACCGGGGATGCAACCAATCAGCAGGCCGAACACTGCTGCACCCAAAATCACGATCAGTACCTGCGGATCAAGTACCAGATCAAGCGCTTGCATCCACACGCCGAAGCTCATGCGATGTGCCTCACCATTGGATAGGACTTAACACGCCCCACGGTAGTGGAACCCGCAAGCCTTTGTAGAACAGCGTGTGTATCAACAATGTAATACCAAGCGCCAGCGGCACAATATGCTTCGTATTGACTGACAATGCATAAAACATCACACATAAAATCAGCACGCCGCACAATAAAAAGCCGAGAAATTCAGACGCCAAGACATACAACAGCAAGCACCCCAGCGTAATCAAAAAATTTCGCCGGTGGCGCGGCGACTGTAGCCATGCACCCAGTTGTACCCACACCTGTTCGGTTGTGGCCTGCCGACCTCGCAGCATCAGCAGCAGAGCACATAGTGCCAGTAAACAAGCCAATATCCTGGGAAACACCGCAGGCCCGATCTGCTGGCCGGGCATATCCGGAAAGCCGCTCGCATGCCAGCTGATTAGCAAGGCCAGCAGCAGTAGCGCGAGACCGCTCAGGGTGTCATGCAGCTTCATGCCAAGACCTACTTCACCAAGCCAACCGATTTCATGGTCGCGCCCATGTCAGCGTCGCCGCGCAACATGAATTGCTCGAAGGCTTTGGCATCGGCGTACGTGACACCAAAGCCGCGGCTGGCCATGAAATCCTGAAACGCTTTGCTGTCATAGATTTTTTTCAGGGCAGTCGCCAGTTTGGTTTGTATTTCGGGCGGCAAATTACGCGGCGCTGCCATACCGCGCCACGCACCTAATGTCCATTTACTGTTCGCGGCGACCTGTAGTGTGGGTACGTTGGGATACAGCGCCGAGGGTTTGTCCG
>JBJTXC010000141.1:0-3515 GCA_046082065.1 Burkholderiaceae bacterium | reverse complement strand
CTGCTGCTACAAATAAATACCAGCTGGGCACAAGAGCTGACCATTTATTTATTTGTTTGGATGGCAAAGTTTGGTGCGGCCTACGGCGTGCGTACCGGTATTCATGTGGGTGTAGATGTGCTGGTGAATCGCCTGCCTACTCCCATGCAGCGCCGGTTTATTTTGTTTGGTCTGTTAGCGGGTGCGCTATTCACCGGCATTATTGCAGCATTGGGTGCAGAGTTTGTCATCGAGCGCTCGGCTACCTCCAGCACATCTGAAGTCATGGAGGTACCGATCTGGGTAGTGTACCTCGCTATTCCCGTAGGTTCGGCACTCATGTGTGCGCGTTTTTTACAAGTGGCGTGGCAGTTTTTGCGCGGGGGTGAGCTGCCTTCGCATGATCATTCACACGTCGATGGTTTGGAAGACGACGTTGCAGAGAGTAAGCCATGAATGCGGCGCTGATTTTTATTTTGCTGATTGCGCTCATGCTGACCGGCATGCCAATCTCGATCGCGCTCGGCCTGACCGTACTCACTTTTTTATTTACGCTCACCGACGTACCGGTACAAGCAGTCGCGCTAAAGCTATTCACCGGTATTGAAAAATTCGAGATTATGGCCATCCCGTTTTTTATATTGGCGGGCGGCTTTCTCACGCACGGCGGCGTGGCGCGTCGCATGATTCAATTTGCCACCTCGATGGTGGGGCACTGGCATGGTGGGCTGGCACTGGCGGGCGTGCTGGCATGTGCTTTGTTTGCGGCGGTATCGGGATCATCGCCTGCCACAGTGGTGGCGATTGGTTCGATTATTTTGCCGGCCATGGTGCGGCAGGGTTACCCAAAATCCTTTGGCGCGGGTGTGATCACTACGTCGGGCGCGTTGGGTATTTTGATTCCGCCATCGATCGTGATGGTGATGTACTCGGTCTCGACGAACACCTCGATCGGCAAGTTATTTATGGCGGGCGTGGTACCGGGCATCATGCTGGCATTGTTGCTTGGCGTGACGACGTGGGTGCTGGCGCGTAAAAAAGGCTACCCACGCATGACCCCGGCCACCTGGGCCGAGCGCGGTCGTGCATTTCGAGAGAGCGCGTGGGGCTTGCTGCTGATTGTTGTGGTGATGGGCGGTATTTACAGCGGCTTGTTTACGCCCACCGAAGCCGCGGCCGTATCGGCGGTATATGCCTGTGTGATTGCGGTGTTTGTTTATCGTGATCTGAAAATTAAAGACATAGGTAAGGTACTGCTCAGTTCTGCGGCGATGTCCGCCATGCTGCTGTACATCATTACCAATGCGGTGCTGTTCTCATTTTTAATGACCAGCGAAGGCATACCGCAAGCGATGGCAGGTTGGATCATTGATAAAGGCTTTGGGCAAATCGGCTTTTTATTGATTGTGAATCTGCTGCTGCTATTAGCAGGCAATGTGATGGAGCCATCATCGATTATCTTGATCATGGCGCCGATTTTGTTTCCGGTGGCGACTGCGCTCGGTATTGATCCGGTCCATTTCGGTATCATCATGGTGGTCAATATGGAAATTGGTATGTGCCATCCACCGGTGGGGCTGAATCTGTACGTCGCCTCGGGTATCACCAAAATGGGGATTACCGAATTAACTGTCGCGGTGATGCCGTGGCTGGCGACGATGGTGGGTTTCTTGCTGCTGGTGACCTATGTGCCGCAGATTTCATTATGGCTACCACGGCTTTTATTTGGTGGCTAGCGTTACGGTGCTGAGTCGTGTTCAAAATCGCTTGTATCGTTCAATGCAAAAAACATTTTTGTCAATTGATCTGCTAGGAATACATTATGGATCTTGGACTACGAGGCAAACACGCCATTATCGGCGGTGCCAGTAAGGGCTTGGGGCGCGGCTGCGCGGAAGCATTAGCGAAAGAGGGCGTGCATGTCACGCTGGTCGCGCGCAACGCTGAACAGCTTCAGGCGACGGTAAAAGAAATTCGCGCGCAGGTTGACCCCGCTGTTCAGGTAAATTTTGTTGCGACCGACATCACTACGCCCGAGGGTCGTCAGCAAGTGCTGGCGGCATGCCCCGACCCTGATATTTTGGTAACCAACGCGGGTGGCCCACCCGCTGGTGACTTCCGAAATTGGGAACGCGAGCATTGGATTGCTGCCATCGATGCGAATATGCTGACACCCATCGAATTGATACGCGCCACGATCGACGGCATGATGGCACGCGGTTTCGGGCGCATCATTAATATCACTTCAGGTGCAGTGAAAGCACCGATCGACATTCTGGGTTTGTCGAATGGTGCGCGAGCGGGGCTCACAGGTTTTATCGCTGGCTTGTCGCGTACCACTGCGCACAAGAATGTCACCATCAACAATATGTTACCCGGGCCGTTTGAAACTGATCGCTTGCGTGCGACCTTTGAAGCGTCCGCCAAAGCGACCGGGCAAGAAATAGAAACACTGATTGCAGCGCGGCGCAATGGCAACCCCGCAAAACGATTCGGCACAATAGAAGAATTTGGTGCAACGTGCGCATTTTTATGCAGCGTGCACGCCGGCTTCATCAATGGGCAGAATATTCTGCTCGATGGTGGCGCGTACCCCGGTACGTTTTAGTAAGCCGCTCTCTGCGTTGGTAGCACCTTAATGTATGCCTTGTGCTGTATGTGGCGCTTTCGTGTTGCCATGGATCGAATGAGATAGATTCTTAATCGCTCAGCGTATATTGGAGATTTAGGTATGACAAGCTCGCTCGGATTTTTTCGTTTAGTGGGTTATGGCTTTCTCACTTTGCTGTTGCCGCTATCGATTAGTGCGACGCAGCCAGCGCGCGCTGCCGACCCCGTCATTACAATCAAGTTCAGCCATGTCGCCGCCAAGGGTACGCCGAAGAGTGATGCGGCTGAGTTATTCAAAAAGCTGGCCGAGCAGCGCACCGGCGGCAAAGTTAGGGTAGACCTTTACCCTAATAGTACGCTGTATAAAGACAAAGAAGAGCTCGAGGCCTTGCAGATGGGCGCCGTGCAAATGCTTGCACCCACGCTGTCAAAGTTTGGCTCGCTCGGTATTCGTGATTTTGAGGTGTTCGATTTACCGTTTTTATTCGAAAACCGCGCATCAGTGCAGCGCGTGACCAATGGCCCGCTGGGTCGCGAGATGTTGTCTGTACTCGAACCCAAAGGCATCAAAGGGCTGGCGTACTGGGATAATGGTTTCAAGATGATGTCAGCCAACAAGCCGATCCGCCTGCCTTCTGATATGCGTGGCTTGAAAGTACGTATTCAAGGCTCGAAAGTCATCGACGAACAAATGCGCGCAGTCGGCGCGATACCGCAAGTGATGTCGTTTTCCGAGATGGTGCAGGCATTACAAACGGGTGTGGTCGATGCCGCAGAAAATCCGCCTACCAACTTTTATTCACAAAAAGTATACGAGGTGCAGAAGCACTTGGCGGTGACCAACCACGGTTATATTGGTTATGCCGTGATTACCAACAAAAAGTTTTGGGATGGCTTGCCACCGAATATTCGTACCACGTTGGAAG
>JBJTXC010000140.1:0-3114 GCA_046082065.1 Burkholderiaceae bacterium | reverse complement strand
GTACTCGGTGGTGACACCAAAACGGCCTGATGCAACTTGCTTGATTTTCGAGCGTAGCGAATCACCCGCCTGCAACGCGATGTCTCTTTCAACGCGGTCTTTGCCAATGATGCTCGCCAGAGTATCGCCTTGCTTGATGGTGATGCCGCGTAATTCATTACGATAGCGCGCTTCATCCTCGCCGCCCTCACCCGTGTTCGACTTGCCGCCAATACGGTTCATGGCAATCGCCAATGTCGAGTGGGCCTCGGTTGAAATTGATCCGAGTGACATGGCGCCGGTGGCGAATCGCTTGACGATTTCCGCGGCTGGCTCGACCTCATCGATCGCAATTGCCTTGGCGGGATCAATCTTGAACTCGAACAATCCGCGCAAGGTCATGTGTCGCGAGGATTGATCGTTGATGATTTGTGCGTACTCTTTGTAAGTACTGAAGTTGTTTGCACGTGTCGAGTGCTGTAGCTTCGCAATCGCATCCGGCGTCCACATGTGCTCTTCGCCGCGCACACGGAATGCATACTCACCACCCGCATCGAGTGCGTTGGCCAATACCGGATCGGTGCCGAATGCCTCGCGATGCAAGCGCAGTGCTTCTTCGGCGATTTCGAATACGCCGATACCTTCGACATTCGATGCAGTGCCCTTGAAGTATTTGTCGACCATCGGTTTGTTCAAACCGATAGCCTCGAAGATCTGTGCGCCACAGTACGACATGTAAGTCGATATACCCATCTTCGAAAACACTTTCAGCAAACCCTTGCCGACGGCTTTCTGGAAGTTGTAAATGGCTTTATCGGGTGATAAATCGCCCGACAAGTCTTTGGCCATCTCAACCAAGGTATCGAGTGCCAAATAAGGATGTACCGCCTCGGCGCCATAGCCTGCGAGCAGCGCGAAGTGATGGGTTTCGCGTGCCGAGCCGGTTTCCACTACCAAGCCCGTGGACGTGCGCAAACCTTTGCTGACGAGGTGCTGATGCACTGCCGAGGTGGCGAGCAGCGCTGGGATCGGCACGTGATGCTTGTCGAGTGCACGGTCGGAGAGAATCAGAATGTTATGGCCGGAACGGACCGCGTCCACCGCCTGCGCGCACAGCGAAGCCAGCCTCGCCTCGATACCTTCTTTGCCCCAATCAACCGGGTAGCAGATATCGATCTCGAAGGAACGGAATTTTCCACCCGTGTGGCTGCTGATGTTACGTAAACGGGTAATGTCTTTGTAGTCGAGGATCGGCTGCGACACCTCGAGTCGCATCGGTGGATTAATGTTGTTGGTATCCAGCGGATTCGGCTTGGGGCCAATGAATGACACCAGCGACATCACCATCGCCTCGCGTATGGGATCGATCGGCGGGTTGGTAACTTGCGCGAACAACTGCTTGAAATAGGTGTAGATCGGCTTATTTTTATTCGACATCACCGCGAGCGGCGAGTCATTGCCCATGGAGCCGGTCGCCTCTTCTGCACCCACCGCCATCGGCGCCATCAGGAATTTCAGGTCTTCCTGTGTATAACCAAATGCCTGCTGCCGATCGAGTAACGACGCTTTTTCGAAGCGTGTTTCGGGCTCGGTAGTGAGCTCGTCAAGCTTGATGCGTACAGATTCAATCCACTGCTTGTAGGGCTTGGCGTTGGCGTAGGTATCTTTCAGCTCTTTATCGTCAATGATCCGACCGGCTTCAAGATCAATCAGGAACATCTTGCCCGGCTGCAGGCGCCACTTCTTGACGATTTTCGAATCGGGAATCGGCAACACACCCGACTCCGATGCCATCACCACATAGTCATCATCGGTCACCAGGTAACGCGCCGGTCGCAAACCATTGCGATCCAGCGTGCCGCCAATATGGCGACCATCAGTGAATGCCATCGCTGCGGGGCCGTCCCACGGCTCCATCATCGCCGCGTGATATTCATAAAATGCGCGGCGGTTGTCGTCCATCAGCGTATGGTTTTCCCAGGCTTCAGGAATCATCATCATCATCGCTTGGGCGATGGGATATCCCGCCATCACCAGCAACTCCAACGCATTGTCGAAACATGCGGTGTCTGACTGACCTTCGTAGATCAGCGGGAAAAGTTTTTTCAGATCGTCGCCCAGTACGGCCGACTTCATCACGCCTTCGCGCGCGCGCATCCAGTTGAAGTTACCTTTGACGGTGTTGATCTCGCCGTTGTGCGCAATCAATCGGTAAGGGTGAGCCAAGGGCCACTCGGGAAATGTATTGGTCGAGAAGCGTTGGTGCACTAACGCCAGCGCAGAGACGCAGCGCGGATCTTGCAGATCCTTGTAATACACACCGACCTGGTCGGCCAACAACAATCCCTTGTACACCACGGTGCGTGCTGACATCGACGGCACAAAAAATTCTTTGCCGTGCAGCAGATCGAGTCCCTGGATCGCGTGGCCGGATGATTTACGAATCACATACAGCTTGCGCTCCAACGCATCAGTGACCATGATGTCCTGGCCACGGCCGATGAAAATCTGTCGTATCACCGGTTCTTTGTCGCGAACCGTCGGTGACATCGGCATCTCGCGATTGACCGGCACGTCGCGCCAGCCGAGTACCACTTGCCCTTCTGCATGAACTGCGCGCTCGATCTCCTGTTCGCAGGCGAGCCGTGACGCCTGCTCCTTGGGCAGGAACACCATCCCCACGCCATATTCGCCGGGTGGCGGCAAGGCAATGCCCTGCTTGGCCATTTCTTCGCGGTAAAAGGCATCGGGGATCTGTATCAAGATGCCGGCCCCATCGCCCATCAAGGCATCCGCGCCCACCGCGCCCCGATGATCAAGATTTTTCAGAATCAAGAGACCTTGTTCGATGATCGAATGATTCTTCTGCCCTTTGATGTGCGCAATAAAGCCAACGCCGCAGGCGTCGTGTTCGTTGTTGGGGTCGTAGAGGCCTTGCGCGTGCATAGCAGCACTCCGAAAAATTGGGCGGGTCGGAGAGCATAGTGCAATGCAATACAGCCTTCAACCAAAACAATTAGGGTCAAAACCTATTTAAGGCAAGCGCCGTCAGCACCTGAGATAAATTAGGGACGCATCATCTACCCCAGCCACGATCCAGCGCATCCGCAGCTCGGTATTTCAGCTGGGTCGTTG
>JBJTXC010000139.1:0-3028 GCA_046082065.1 Burkholderiaceae bacterium | reverse complement strand
AGCTACTGAAGCATCAAGACAGCAAGGAAACCGGCAACCCCGTGGTGCTGCTTCAAAAAAATATCAACCACACCTATGTGGCGCAGAGCGGAGTCATTGGCGGCGATTTCCCGAACCATCGCTCACTATTTGTGGCACGCGATGGCACTCGCACCCTGAGCAGCGGCGATACCTTGCAGCTGCAACTTGATGGCGAGCAGGGTGGTGTCAAAGTCACCAAGACCTACACATTGAAGCGCGGTGAGTACGATATCGGTATCAAACACGAGCTTGCAAATCGCAGCAGCAATGTCATCACGCCGTCGATCTACGCGCAGCTCGTGCGGGATGACAGCAAGCTGGGTGGCGACTCCTATTTTTACTCGACCTTCACCGGCCCCGCGCTTTACACCAGCGCTGAAAAATACCGCAAGGTCAGTTTTGAAGATATCGAGAAAGGGAAAAATCCGGTCGCGGCGCGCACACCTGAAGGTTGGGTCGCGATGGTGCAGCATTATTTCGTTTCGGCTTTTGCTCCGCTCTCCAAGGGCGACCATGAATTTTTCACACGCAAGGTGGGGCCGCGGCTATACGCAGTTGGCGCCATCATGCCGATGGGCCAAGTCGCGCCAAATAGCAGCGCAACGCATGAAGGAAAATTCTATGCGGGCCCACAAGAATCATTGATGCTCGAGAAGTTTGCGACCGACTTCGACTTGGTGAAAGACTATGGATGGCTGACGCTGATCGCGAAGCCGATTTTCTGGTTGATGACACAGCTGCACAGCCTGCTGGGTAATTGGGGCTGGACGATTATTTTCCTCACTATTCTCATCAAGCTGGCGTTTTTCCCGCTATCAGCCGCCAGCTATCGCAGCATGGCCAAGATGAAGCTGGTGACACCGAAGATGACCGCGATCCGTGAACGCCATCAGGGTGATCCGCAGAAAATGAATGCGGCCATGATGGAGTTGTACAAAACCGAAAAGATCAACCCTCTGGGCGGGTGCTTGCCTATCGTCGTGCAAATCCCGGTATTCATTGCGCTGTACTGGGTGCTACTGGCCAGTGTGGAGATGCGGCACGCGCCGTGGCTGGGTTGGATACATGATCTGTCCGCCCCAGACACGCTGTTTGGCACACTGCCCGGACTCGACATGCCGATTGGTCTACTGCCCATCATCATGGCGGTGTCAATGTATGTGCAAACCAAACTGAACCCCACGCCGCCCGATCCGGTTCAGGCCAAGGTAATGATGATCATGCCGCTGGTGTTCTCTTTCATGTTTTTTTATTTTCCGTCCGGCTTGGTGCTGTACTGGGTGGTCAACAATATTCTGTCGATCGCACAGCAATGGGTGATTACCAAGCAATCGGAGGCCGGCAAAGCCTGAGCGGCGACACCGCGTCCCATTAACCGCCAAGTCCGCACCCTGGTGCGGACTTTTTTATTCCGAATAGAATTCGAGCATGTTTCCCGATACGGCGCCGATCGCTGCCATCGCCACCGCGCCCGGGCGTGGTGGCATTGGTGTCGTGCGAATTTCAGGTCGCGAACTGATGTCATTGGCGCGTGCAGTGTGCGGCTTGGGCGATCAGGCTCTTCACGCTCGCCATGCAAAGTACGTGAGCTTTGTTGCTGCGAACGGCGCCGTGATTGATCGCGGTCTGGCCATCTGGTTCGACGCCCCGCATTCCTACACCGGCGAAGAAGTGCTCGAGCTTCAGGGTCATGGTGGCCCGGTGGTGCTGCAGATGTTGCTGAGTCGCTGCATGGAAGCCGGTGCAACCATCGGCCTGCGCCACGCGCAACCTGGTGAATTCACCTTCCGCGCATTTCAGAACAACAAGCTTGATCTGGCACAGGCGGAAGCAGTAGCTGACTTGATCGAGGCATCGACCGAGGCCGCCGCTCGTCTGGCTACGCAGTCACTGACCGGCACGTTTTCCGCAGTGATCACCGATTTGGTCGAGCACGTCACTCAATTACGCATGCTGGTTGAAGCCACGCTCGATTTTCCCGAAGAAGAGATCGAGTTTCTTGAAACTTCTAACGCGCGCGGCCGTTTGCAAGCTATCCGCGATCGTTTGGAAGGCGTGATGGCCCAGGCAGGGCAGGGCGCGTTGCTGCGCAGCGGCCTCAAGGTCGTGCTGGCCGGATTACCGAATGTCGGCAAAAGCTCATTGTTGAATGCGCTCGCCGGCGCAGATATTGCAATCGTCACCCCGATCGCCGGCACCACGCGCGATCGGGTATCTGAAACCATACAAATCGAGGGCATACCGATTCACGTGATCGACACCGCAGGGATCCGCGATGACCAGGACGTGGGTGACGAGGTCGAACGTATTGGCATTGCGCGAACCTGGGCGGCAGTCGAGCAAGCGGATGTTGTGCTGCACATTCTGGACGCAAGCCGCGGCCCAACCCGCGCGGACGAAGCGCTGGTAGCGCGACTGCCCGCGCGGCTACCGCTGCTCCGAATATGGAACAAGATCGATCTGTCCGGGCATCGGCCAGCGGTCGAGCAGCAGGTCGATGCGACGCACATCTATTTGTCGGCTGCGACGGGTAGCGGGATAAGCCTGCTTAGATCCGCTCTGTTGCATGTCGCGGGCTGGCAGCAAACTGATCAATCCATTTATCTCGCGCGTGAGCGCCATTTGCTGGCATTACGCCAGGCGCATCAACATCTCACCATCGCCGGGCAACATGCCGATAGCGGCGATCGTGCGCTTGATCTATTCGCGGAAGAGTTACGGCTGGCGCAAGAGCATTTAAGCAGCATCACCGGCGCATTTACTTCGGACGATCTACTGGGCGCGATATTTAGCCGGTTTTGTATTGGCAAGTAGTATTTGCTAGCTGCTTTCGAATACGCCTGCGGTTTTGTTTTTTTGCACGCGGTCCCACGCAAACAATTGGCCATTCATGGCGATAAACACGCCTGGCGCGCTCAACTGTGCGGCAGCTACCGCAAAGCCCAGATTGAACAAGGCGTCAGAAGATTCGATCCGGTAGGGCACCATGGCGCCGGCAAGCACGACG
>JBJTXC010000138.1:0-2243 GCA_046082065.1 Burkholderiaceae bacterium | reverse complement strand
GATCAATGCCTGCGTCGTACAGGTGTCACCTGCTTGAGCGCAGCGCCCACACGGGCGGTAGATGCAGCAGGCCATCACGTGCGCTACGTCATTCATCGGCTGTGTCGCAGCAGCGGTAGTCCCGATGCGGCCAATAACAGTTGCTTGCTGTTTCGCTCGACCGCAAGTGCAAGTAGCAACCGCGGTCAACTGAGCTGTGGCGCATCGAAACGCTTTCAATCATCCGATACCGTTTACTACCGCATCACCGTTCACGTGCGCGGTCCGCGTCATACCACTGCGTTCGTACAGACTTTAGTTCACTTTTAAGCATTCATGATGAGTTCAGACCGACGCCTCCGGCGTGTATTGGCGAGCCTCTGCTTGATGTATGTATCGAGCAGTTTTGCATTAACAGATTTGGCGCAGGCGCCGATCAATTTTTTGCTCGTCACGCCGGTGAAGCCGAATATCTATTTCATTCTGGATGATTCGGGCAGTATGCAGTGGAGTTTTCTGGGTGACGAAGTCGTCTCGCAGCAATATCAAAATGCGGTTGGCTATCGTGCCAGTGCTTGCAACAAGATTTACTACAACCCCCAGATCCGTTATCCGGTGCCGGTTGATGCGGACGGCGGGGAATACCCACAACAGAAGGTTTTTTCGGCGTCTGATGACGGCTTTGTTCAAGGTGCCATCACGATCGACCTTTCCGGGTCGTTCATGCCTTGGCGGTCTGAATACACGATACCGCCGGTACCCGAGAGTCAAAACGGGCTCAGCTATCGCGTTGATTGCAGTACGTTGGTGGGAGGATGCAAGCCGTCAGAGCATGGTTTGCCGAATCAGCCTGAACCTGCGCATTACTTTGTTTACACCGGTAGCAAACTGGCACAGTCGGGTGATGGCTCACCGGACGATCACTGTCGAGATACGCAATACGAGCCGGGTACGGCGGGGCGAAGTAACTGGCGCAAGGTGGTAGTTAGCACCAGTTCTGGTGAAACTGGCACGGATGAAACGACCAATTTCGCTAATTGGTTCAGTTATCACCGTACCCGGCTACTGACCATGAAAACTGCGATCGGGCGTGCATTCAGCCAGCTTGATGGCAACTATCGTGTCGGCTACTCGACCATCAGTGAATCTGGTGTCAGTGACAGTAGTATCAACTTCCTGCGTATTGATGACTTTACCGGCGAGCACAGAAAGAACTTCTATAAAAAAATTTATGCCGCAAAACCGACCGGCGGCACACCTTTAAGGGCTGCGCTGGCCAAAGCGGGACGCTTGTATGCGGGTAAGTTATTGACGGGTCCCGATGACCCCTTGCAGTACGCCTGCCAGCAGAACACGACAATTCTTTCGACGGATGGTTACTGGACTAGTCAAGATGAATCCGGTAGCTATGCAGCCAAGCAACTAGATGGCGTGACAGATGTCGGTAATGTCGATGCGGTGTTGCCGCGCCCGATGTATGACGGTGGCGCAGGTGCCCGTACGGCACGGATGGCGACATTGACGGTCGAGCCGCGCCATACTGAGCCTGACCCTTGGTATAGCGTATTGATCAGCCTGAAACTCGATGGCGTTGATTTGATGAATAGCTTTGCCAATATTCTTCATCAGCCCGGTGCCGATCTAATCACCGAAGCAACACAGTTAGCTCACGGGATTTCATTACAAATTACACGGCAGGGCTTCCACGCATTCGCGCAGGCAAATCAGGTGTTTATTCTGGCGCCAGCTGCAGCAGGCGCTATCTCCTCGACGCCTGTGATCGAGTCAGCGGGTTCTTTCCCTTACACGGTCTCGCCATTTACTGAAGTCACCGGTGCCGCCGGTCGTTCAAGCAACACACTGGCGGATGTCGCGGCTTGGTATTTCGAGAATGATCTGCTCACGCCGGCGCTCGGTAATTGTGGCACCCGTAATCAACTATGCGACAACAATGTACCGCGTCCGCCCGGGGTGCGTGGCGGTTCGCACCAGCACATGGTGACGCATACCTTGGGCTTGGGCGCCAATGGCACGCTGCATTACCGTGAAGATTACGAGTCGGCTACTGAGGGCGATTTTCGGGCGATCGTCAGCGGCACCAAAGACTGGCCGGATCCCATCTACGCGCCGGGTGCAGAGCGCATCGATGATTTGTGGCACGCCGCAGTCAATGGTGGTGGGCGCTACTTCAGCGCGCGCAGCCCGGAATCACTGGCGCAGGCGCTGTCAGCATCCCTTTCGGCGATTCGTGCGGCGACCGCTGC
>JBJTXC010000137.1:0-6910 GCA_046082065.1 Burkholderiaceae bacterium | reverse complement strand
CGCGTGATATAGCCATTCAGCAACTAGCCGACGGACTCGATCGCACTGTATGCCTTGGTGTTGGCAATAACCGTGGTTTCTTGTCACAAGTACTACGAAGCAGCGCGTTCAGCAGTGGTGTGTTTGATACTTCACTACTGCAAGCCAGCAATGCCTTCCCACTGCCAGCCACGCCGCCCACGCTAACAGCACTAGCCGCGCTGGTGATTGCCTGCCTGCCACGCAGTGGTATGAATGATCTGCCCGAGCCATGGTGGAATTGGCGTAGCAGCGGCCACTTCAAACTCACCGTGCCCATAGACGCCAATGATGGTCGTCAATCGCTACAAGTAGTCAGGGACGGTGAGACCTACACCGTCACCGATAACACGCAGCAGTTTTCGATTGCAGACGTGCAGGTGTGTATGGAAACGCCGGAAGCTGGTGGTTACTCGCCGCGCGCGATCAACCCCGCTTATCAGGAAGGCAGAGGACGTATTCAATGTCTTATCGATGGCAAGCCAATCAAGGTTTTTTTTGCGTGGGCTGGTGACACGTTCTGGGTGCAACATCGCGATACGCAGGCTATGTTTATCGATCAGCGCTTGCAGTCATCCGCGGCGCAAGCATCACAGGCTAGCAATATCATTCGAGCGCCGATGCATGGCCGCATTAGTCAGATTCATGCCAAAGACTGCCAGCGCGTGAGCAGCGGCCAGCTGCTAGTGACTATGGAAGCGATGAAAATGGAGCATCACCTGCTCGCGCCTTGCGATACGAATATCGAACAAGTCTTGGTGCAAGCAGGTGATCAAGTGACGAGTGGGCAAGTACTGATCAAGTTAAGCCAATTCAACAACCCCGGCGACATTTGATGAGCGGAGATTTTTCAGAGGCTGTTTATTCGAAATAGCCTGAGATGATCTTCCACCGCCCATCCTGTATCTGCGACAGCCGTGACCGGTTGGAGCTCAAACGTTGGGTCGGTGTGAATTTACCTTCTGGGCTACCGAAAATATCCGTCGGCAGCGTCATGGTATCCATTGCCTTAATGAAGCTGTCTGTCGTCAGGTTGGGGCCAGCTTTCTGCGCACCTCGGATAAACGCATCAACAATGACATAGCCATACACCGACAACACGGTTGGGTCATCAGTGAACTTCGCCTTGTATTTGCCAGCCCAAGCGGCAATCGGCTTCGAAGCCTCATCCAGATAGGGATGCGGCACCGTCATGGTGGCGTACATGCCTTCCGTGGCTTTACCACCGAGCTTGTGAATCAGATCGCTGTAGGCTGCACTCGATCCGATGAACAAGGGATTGAAGCCATTTTTAAGCGCCTCGGCGATGGTGCCAACCGTCTCGCGGATAATCGTACCCAGCACCACCATTTCACAGCCGGCTGATTTCATTCGTGCGACTTGCGAAGAAAAATCTGTCGCACCACGCTTGAAGCTGGTTTTTTCAGCAAACTCCATATTCAGTGTTTTCATCGCAGTCTCAGCACCGCGAAATACCTCCAAGCCAAACTCGTCATCCTGATGAATGACGCAGATCTTGGTTAATTTTTTTTCTTTAATCAGAATCGGCAAAGCAGAACGCATCTGATCATAGTAGGTGGCGAAGTTGGCGTATTTAAGCCGGTTAAACGGCTCGTACATCTCACGCGCTGCAGTCACCGGCATGAAGTTAACGATATTCTTGTCAAACAATACCGGCATGGCGGCATTATTTTGTGCAGTGCCGATATGCGCCAACAGCATGAATATCTTGTCTTGGTTAACCAATTTTTGCGCAGCGAGTACAGCGCGCTTCGGGTCATACCCGGAATCTTCAGTAACGAGTCGGAGCTTGCGGCCGTTGATGCCCCCCTGCTCATTGATTTCATCGATGCGCATCTGCACACCATTGCGAACCGCTTTCCCATACCCAGCCAGTGGGCCAGACAAATCTTGTATGGTACCGAGCAAGATCTCATTACTGCTGACACCTTGATCTGCGATCGCAGAACCTGCAGCAAATGCCAAAGCAGCCGACAGCCATAGCGTCTTGAACCATCCATGCGCCGCGTGACAACTGGCCCGCATACGGGTAGTCACTACCGCTTGGGTAGCCACCGTGGAAGGCGTTGCCGTTGTCGCCAGGCTATCTGCCTGGTTGGTCGATGGCTTGACCGCTTTATTCATTTGCATTTTCATTTGAATTTTCATTTTTTTCTCCTCCCGTCCCCACAAATTATTATGTCTGTTTCCAACGCCACTAGCGCCCAACAGCAACCACCTCTTGCTGGTACATGGCGTTGATCAGATCCTGGTACTTGGTCTCGACGAATTTACGCTTCAGCTTCATCGTAGGCGTCAGCTCGTCATCTTCGGCCGTCAGCTGCGTCTCCAGTAACCGAAAATACTTGATTTGCTCGACCCGCGCAAATTTAGTATTCACCTTATCAATTTCTTTTTGAATAAGAGATTGCACCTCGCTGGTTCGGGTCAGGCTCGCATAATTCGAGAAAGGCACATCATGGTCCTGCGCAAATTTTTCGACATTTTCATGGTCGATCATCACAATCGCTGTCAGATACGGGCGCTGATCACCAATAATGACCGCATCAGTGACATACGGTGAAAACTTCAGCTCGTTCTCCCACTCGCTCGGGGTGATGTTTTTACCACCTGCGGTGATGATGATGTCTTTCATCCGATCTGTAATGCGGAAATAACCGGCATCATCAACACGACCCACATCCCCCGTGTGTAACCAGCCATTCGCATCAATCGTTTCAGCGGTCTTGTCTGGCTGATTAAGGTAGCCCATGAACACATTCGGCCCGCGTATCAGCAGCTCCTGGGTCTCAGGATCAACCATCACTTCATTGTGATCACACGCTTTACCGATCGAGCCTAATAAAATGCGATCACACGGCATGAAGGTTGATGCCCCACCGGATTCGGTTTGTCCCCAAATCTCCAGCATGGGGATGCCTAGCGCCAGATACCAACGTACCAAGTCGGGCGAAATCGGTGCGGCACCCGTACCCAAAAATCGTGCCCGATGGATGCCGATCATACGGCGTACATTATTCAGCGCAACCAACTTAGCCACTGCGAAAGCCAGCTTCAGCCACGCAGGTACTGCTTTACCCTCCAGCACATACTGCGCCACAGCCTGACCGCACGACAAACTTAAACGATAGATCGTTTGCTGCACTGCGCCGGCTTCGGCGATAGCAATCGTCACCGCCGAGTAAAATTTTTCCCAGACGCGCGGTACTGCAAAAAAAATAGTCGGCGCGATCTCACGCACGTTTTCAGGCACGGTATCCGGGTTCTCTACAAAGTTCAGGGTCGACCCGGTATAGATGCAGGCATACATGCCCCCGAGCCGCTCAGCCACATGACACAGCGGCAAGAACAGCATGCGCTCGTCTTGCTCACCCTGAGCCAGATACCGGCTAAAACCCCGTATCGAGTACACCATGCCCGCGTGGCTGTGCATGGCACCCTTAGGCCGGCCTGTGGTGCCGGAGGTATAAATCAAAATCGCTAAGTCATTTGGCTGACGACTAATACGACGCGACTCGAATACACCGGGGTTATCGCGGTCATATTGCTCACCTAAGGCGCGTAATTGCTCAAGACTCAGCACCATCGGGTCGGTGAAGCGATTCAAACCTTCGGTATCAAGCAGCACGATGAGCGCTAAATTCGGCAGATGAGGTCGCGCCAGCAAGGCTTTGTCGAGCTGCTCTTCATCTTCTACAAACAGCACCCGGGTCACCGAGTCTTGGCACAGGTACTGCACCTGTGCGACCGAGTCGGTAGGGTAGATGCCGTTTGAAATTCCGCCGGCTGATAGCACGGCCATATCAGCGAGCACCCACTCGAGCCGCGTGTTGGAGAGTATCGAGGCGCAGTCACCGACTTCAAAGCCTTTGGCGACCAGGCCCATAGTCAGCTGCCGCACACACAAGCCGGTTTGCTCCCAGGTCCAGCTCTGCCAGATACCGAATTTTTTCTCGCGCATCATGCGTCCGGGGCCACGTGCCTGTACCGCGTTCCAGAAAATATCGGTGATGGTCTCACCGGCCATCTGGATATCACTACGCGGCTGCAGCTTGCTGGTGTCCCATAAAACACTCATGCATTATCTCCAGGTTTTTTTCTTTTTCCAGCGCTGCTCATCGCGCACGGTCGCTTCCTTCAGACCTAAATAAAATTCCTTGATATCGTCATTTTGCCGCAGGCGGGCGCAACTATCTTCCATCACGATACGCCCTGATTCGAGCACATAACCATAATCAGCGACGTGCAGCGCCATGTTGGCATTTTGCTCAACCAATAAAATAGAGGTGCCACGTTCACGATTAATACGAAGCACGATACTGAAAATTTCCTGCGTCAGCTTGGGCGACAGACCAAGGCTGGGCTCATCCAACAAAATAAGCTCAGGCTTGGCCAGCAAAGCACGTGCGATTGCCAGCATCTGCTGCTGACCGCCTGACAGCAAACCCGCCGATTGCATTGCGCGCTCGCGCAGCACCGGGAAGTACTGGTACGCCATCTCTATGTCCTGCGCGATACCGTCTTTATCCTGACGTGTGTAGGCGCCCATGATCAGGTTGTCGCGCACCGACAGCAATGGAAAGACTTCCCGCCCCTCGGGCACCTGCACCAGACCACGCCGCACAATATGCGAAGGATCATGTGCAGTGATATTGTCGCCCTTGAAAAAAATCGTGCCCTTGCGCGGATCGATGATGCCGGAGATCGTTTTTAGTACCGTGGACTTACCCGCCCCATTCGGACCGAGTAACGCGACGATCTGACCACTGCGTGCCGACAAACTCACTCCGCGCAGCGCTCGCACCGGCCCGTACGCGCTCTCAACATTACTTAGCTGCAGCACCGGCGCGCTCATCTGACTAGGGCTCCGCAGGCGCAAGGCCTGATTGATCGCGTTGAATATCCTCCAAGCCACCGCCCAGGTAGGCCTCGATCACGTCAGGATGCGACTGCACTTCGGCTGGCGCGCCGATCGCGAGCACCTCACCTTGATTCATCGCCAGTACGCGATCACTTACCTTCGACACCAAACTCATATCATGCTCGACCATCAGCACGGTAATGCCAAGATCCTTTTGGATATCCTGAATCCAGAACGCCATATCGGCAGTTTCTTCCACATTCAAGCCTGACGAAGGCTCGTCAAGTAACAGTAATTTGGGTTCTGTGCAGAGCGCGCGGCCGAGTTCAACGATCTTGCGAATCCCGTAGGGCAAACCGGCAACCGCCGTATCGCGATAATGCTGAAGATCCAGAAAATCGATGACCTCTTCGACTTTCCGACGGGTGTCGATTTCTTCTTGCCGCACGCTCGACGAAAACATCATGTGATGCCAGAAGCCGGTACGACGGTGAACATGTCGACCTACCAGCAAATTTTGCAGTACCGAGGCATGCTCGAATAACTCGATATTCTGAAATGTTCTCGCGATTCTCGCCGCGGCTACGGCATGCGCAGGCATATCACCCAGGTTCATACCGCGAAACTCGATATGGCCAGTGCTCGGGGTGTACAAGCGACTAATCAGATTGAATACGGTGGTTTTACCGGCACCATTCGGTCCGATCAGGGTAAATACCTCGCCCTCGTGCACGGAAAAATTCACCTTGTTTACGGCTAACAAGCCGCCGAAACGGACGCTGACATCATGCGCACTCAACAAGATCGTGTTCATTTGAGTCGGTCCGATTTCTGGAAACTTTTTTGGCGCTTGAACATACCCCTGCGATAAAACGGGAATAATTCGAACCAGGTACGTATTTTGACCCAGCGCCCGTATAAACCCATCGGCTCGAACATCACGAAAGCAATCAGCACCAAGCCATAAACCACCGCCTGTAATCCTGGCGCCTGCGCGACCAAAGGTGGCAGAAAGTCTTTAGCCAGCGTGATCAGCTGCGGCATGATGATCAAAAACGCCGCACCCAAAAATGCACCATGTACTGATCCCAGACCGCCGATCACCACCATCAGCAGCAAATCAATCGACTGCAGAATATTGAACTGATCGGGGCTGATGAATTGCATTTTATGGGCGTACAGCGCACCGCCAACGCCGGCCAACGCCGCTGAAATCATGAACGACAGCGTTTTGTAGTAGGCCAGATGTATGCCCATACTCTGCGCAGAAATCTCAGAGTCTCTGATAGCGACAAATGCACGCCCGGTCGAGCTACGCAAAATATTCAATACGCCAAGCGTGCACAGTACGGTGACGACCATGCATACCAGATAGAATTTTTCTGCGTTATCGATTTTCAGGCTGCCGATCACCATGGTCTTGACGTGCAAGCCCGCATTACCAACAGTAAGGCTTTCCCAGCGTGCCAGTACTTCTTCGACGATAAAACCAAATGACAGCGTAGCGATACCGAGAAAAATACCTCTGACCCGCAGCGCCGGCAGGCCCACCACGGCACCCACCAAGGCAGACAGCCCCGCGGCAAGCAAGAGCGTGATCGGGAAAGGCGCGCCGTAACCCGACATCACGCCCGCCACATACGCGCCGACACCCATGAAGGCAGCATTACCAATTGAAAATAAGCCGGTGTAACCTGCGAGTAGCATCAGACCCAGCCCGATAATGCTGTAGATCATGACGAACGACAGCTGCGCCAGCCAATACTCCGGTAACAACCATGGCGCCGACAGCAGCAATACCAACAGCAAACCGTACCAGAACACATGGCCGCCGTGCTTGGCCAGTTGAATATCTTGCTGATAGGTGGTTTTGAAGATAAATCGCATGTATCACACCTTTTTGCGCAAGTTATCTCCAAACAAACCGTTTGGCTTAATCACCAACATCAGCAACACCACTACGTAGGCTGCTACATCCTTGAACCCTTCAGGCAGCCAAAAGCCCGCTAA
>JBJTXC010000136.1:0-4508 GCA_046082065.1 Burkholderiaceae bacterium | reverse complement strand
TTTGGGATTATTTACTCGGGCTATCATTTCGATGCATGTCTTGGTTAGGAGACTGCTCGGTCAGAGCGACTCTAACCAAAACCGTCATCCCGCCGCACGCCGGGATCCAGTCATCTCTATAATCACTCGAATATCTTCAGGCGTGTTCAGATTCATGAACGCGCCTTCATCGTCAAACGACACTTCCACGCAATTCAGACTAAAAAGCCAATCATCGACCTTGCGCTGCCCGGATTCGAGATACTGCTCAAGCGGGTACTGCAATTCAGTCTTCAGCAACAGAAAAACCGGATGACGTTGACGTTGATTGCCATCGCCAGTTACCACGACAGCAGCATCGGCTTGATGATCAGCTAAAGCAGAGGACAAGCGCGATACCAAATCGAGGGGTATCAGCGGTGAATCACAAGGCACACTGAGCAAATACGGTGTACTCGTTTGCATCAGCGCAGCATGAATGCCTGCCAAGGGACCGGCGTAGTCAACCACGACATCCGCGCAAACCGGTAACCCTAAACGCTGATATTCATCGAGATGTCGGTTGGCATTGATGAGCACTTTGCCGACTTGCGGCTGCAAGCGCTGCAGCACATGCTGCACCATCGGCCGCCCGTTGATCAGCTGCAGACCTTTATCCACGCCACCCATACGTCGCGCCATACCACCGGCGAGGATGACTGCGGTAATTTGCGAGGGCGAGATCGTCACTTCAAGCCGCTTGCTTGCGCGGCGCGGCGTTGAAGGCTTGCGGCAGGGTGAGAATTTCACCGGTGTCTGTCGCGTCATAGCCCGCGAGTTGATGCACTGCCTCGCGGAAATTATTCGACCGAACCACATCAATCACCTGACGCATACCGGGCTGATCGAGCGCCTCGGCATTCACCGCCAGGAAGTAGCGTTCGCGTGCGATTGGAATAAAGTCGAGCTTGAATCGCTCGGCTGCAGTTTGCACGCCAAAGCCCACGTCTGCCATGCCGCTGGCGATGAACGCAGCGACGGCGGAATGCGTGAACTCGGTGTTTTCAAAGCCGTTGATATTGGCCGGGTTGATGGCGAATTGAGACAGCATCAGTTCAAGCAACATGCGGGTGCCCGAGCCGACTTGCCGATTCACGAAGCGCACATCAGTGCGCGAGAGGTCTGACAAACCTTGAATACCAAGCGGGTTACCGCTGCTGACAAATAAACCCTGGGTGCGGTGAGCCAGATGAATCAGGCGGTGTGTGCGGGTATCCAGCCACTTGCCGAACCGCTCTGCCGACGGCGCTTCGAATTCGCCGGTGGGTACATGAAACCCGGCCAAATCGGATTCACCGCGCGACAACGCGGCCACTGCATCGGTGCTGTTGCGATAGCGCAGGTCAATTGGCAGGCCGGATTCAGTCGCCTGCCTCAGAAACGCTGCGACTGCGAACCCGTGGCTAGCATCGAGCCGTATCATCGCGGGGGCAGCGCCGACGGTTCTGCCCAGCTCGGTCTCGAGCTCGGACGCCAGGCTATCCAGCGTCGGAGAAAGGCGGGCGGCCACCCGACGATCCGCCCAGATCAGCTTCTCGGCCAATGCGGAGAGTTGGGTGCCGCGTCCGCGCCCGGTTTGCATCAGGCTGCTGCCGAACAGGGCTTCTGCCTCACGCAATAGACCCCAGGCGTAGCGGTAAGACAGCCCGACGGTTTGTGCAGCGCGCGCGATCGAGCCGCTTTCGTCAATGGCACGCAGCAGCGACAGCAGCACCGCCGTATCAAGTGGCTCGCCGTTACCGCGGGTGATTTCCCAATGCGGGTTAATTCTTACCTTGAACATTATGTTCACCTTAGCATATTGCAACGTAGAATGTACCCTGTCAGGATGAGCGCCGCTTGCGGCACCAAGCTCAAAATAACAACTCGAATGACCGACGCTGCCGAACTCTGGCGGCCCCGATGAGGAGGTAACATGTCACTGCTCGACAAAGAGCGCACCATCGCCGGCGACGGCTACAACCGTTGGCTGGTACCGCCGGCGGCACTTGCGATTCACCTGTGTATCGGGATGGCCTATGGCTTCTCGGTATTTTGGAAGCCGCTCGGTAACGCGTTGCTCGGCCCGGATGGCGCGCCGCTCGCTTCCTGCGCTGCGGGTGCAGTGACATTTGGCGATAAGCTGGCCGGTACCGGCCGCGCCTTGTTTGCGACCGACTGTAACTGGACCCAGTTTGATCTGGGCTGGATGTACACCTTGTTCTTCGTCGTGCTGGGTTGCTCGGCTGCGATCTGGGGCGGCTGGCTGGAGCGCGCCGGTCCGCGCAAAGCAGGCTTGGTCGCAGCAGTCTGCTGGTGCGGCGGTTTGCTGATCTCGGCGTTGGGCGTCTATGAACACCAGCTCTGGATGATGTGGCTGGGCTCCGGCGTGATTGGCGGTATTGGTCTCGGCTTGGGTTATATCTCGCCGGTATCGACCTTGATTAAATGGTTTCCCGATCGACGCGGTATGGCAACCGGTATGGCGATCATGGGCTTCGGTTGTGGCGCGATGATCGGTTCGCCGTTGGCGACGCTGCTGATGTCGAAATTTGCCACGCCAACCGATCCGGGTGTGTGGCAGACCTTTGTTACCCTGGCGGCGATTTATGCAGTGTTCATGTTCTCTGGTGCATTTGGCTACCGGGTGCCAGCCACCGGCTGGAAGCCTGCTGGTTGGGAGCCACCGCCACCGTCGCACAAGGCAATGATTGCGCAACACCATGTGCATCTGAAAAATGCGCACAAGACGCGGCAGTTCTGGTTGCTTTGGATTGTGCTCTGCATGAACGTGTCGGCAGGTATTGGCATCATTGGCGCGGCGTCGCCGATGTTGCAAGAAACGTTTGCGGGTGCGCTGGTCGGGCAGCCTGATCTGGGCTTCGCCGATATCAAAGCAGACCCTGATTTACTCAAGAGTGCGGTGGCGATTGGCGCGGGTTTTGTTGGGCTGATCTCGCTGTTCAATATTTTCGGGCGCATCATTTGGGCATCGTCTTCGGATCACCTAGGCCGTAAACCTACGTATGTGATCTTCTTTGTGTTGGGTACGGCGTTGTACCTGATGGCCTCGGTGTCTGCGGGTTGGAAATCGTTAGCGATTTTTGTGGCCTGCTTCTGCGTGATTGCATCGATGTATGGCGGTGGCTTTGCGACCATACCTGCGTATTTGGCCGACATGTTCGGCACGCAGTTTGTCGGTGCGATTCATGGTCGTTTGCTGACTGCATGGTCGACGGCCGGCATTCTTGGCCCGGTGGTCGTTAATTACATGCACGATATTCGCCTCGAGCAAAAAGTGCCATTCGACCAAATTTACGGCCCGATCTTTTATGTGTTGGCGGCGATGCTGGTGGTGGGTTTGTTAGCCAACCTGATGGTGCGGCCAGTGGCGGATCGCTATTTCATGTCGGCAGAAGAGCTTGCGCATGAGAAGCAACTCGCGCATGAAAAGTCGGTGAAAGATACGCTGCAAGGCGAGGGCGGGGCAACCAAGAGCAACCCGGCGATCGCTTACGCAGCTTGGCTGGCAGTGGGTATTCCACTCGCTTACGGTATCTCGGTCACACTGCAGAAGTCGGCGGTGCTGTTCAAGTAGATGGATTTCAGTTAACTGACTAAGCCGCTTCTTCAAGTACCCGTTGGTTCAGCTGGACTAACGGGTGTACCGAGAAAATCCCTGGGTCCCGGCCTGCGCCGGGACGACGGTTTTTGGTGCTGCGGTCCTTAGTAGAGCCACTGTGCCTTGGGCTGCATTGGGGCGGCAGTTTTAGGATCTTCAGTCCTTAAAACGTCATCCCGGCATAGGCCGGGATCCAGTATTTTTTTGCCCAGGTGCTGCGATTAGCCCATGAAACGATAAACATCGCTCGGCGATTTTTTGTTTTAGACTTGCGCCTCCTCCAAGGAGACGTGATGAGCCTCACCCAAGAATCTATCCGCGAAACGCTTGCTGGCGTGATCGACCCCAATACCGGCAAAGATTTTGTTGCCGGCAAATCAGTCAAAAATATTCAACTCGATGGTGGCCACGTATCGGTCGACATTGAGTTGGGCTATCCCGCAAAAACTCAGCTTGAATCAATCAAACAATTGATCACTGACGCGTTGCGTGCCGTGCCGAGCGTGACTACAGTCACCGTGAATGTCAGTACGAAAATCGTTGCGCACGCGGTGCAGCGCGGTGTGAAGTTGATGAGCAATGTGCGCAACATCATCGCAGTGGCCAGCGGTAAGGGTGGGGTGGGTAAGTCTACGACCGCAGTGAATCTGGCATTGGCGCTGGCTGCCGAGGGCGCCAAGGTGGGTTTGCTCGACGCAGACATCTATGGCCCATCGCAGCCGACCATGATGGGCGTTTCCGGCAAGCCCGAAAGCCATGATGGCAAGACCATGGAGCCGCTCGAAAACTATGGTGTGCAGGTGGCATCGATTGGTTTCATGATCGACCCCGATCAGCCGATGGTGTGGCGCGGACCGATTGTCACGCAGGCTTTGCAGCAACTACTTGA
>JBJTXC010000135.1:0-2440 GCA_046082065.1 Burkholderiaceae bacterium | reverse complement strand
CTTCGAGCTCGAGCGCGGTTGGGGGCAAGCCTGATTCGTCCAGTGCTTGCTGTACCGTGTCAATCACGGGCAGTACTTGTAACTCTTTCGCGGAGAGATTTACCGATACCTTAAGATCGCCCAAGCCAAGGCGTCTGAATTCGGCGCACTGTTGGCATGCGGTATGAATTACCCATTTGCCGATTCGATCGATCAATCGACTTTCCTGAGCAATAGGCATGAAACGAACTGGTTTGAGCAAGCCTAGTGTTGGGTGCTGCCAGCGTAGCAGTGCTTCGACGCCGATTATTTCGCCCGATGTCAGATTAATTTGTGGCTGATACAGCAAACAGAACTGTTGCTGTTCAATGGCAGTGACTAAATCATTTTGAATCAGTGCGCGTTCCGTTGCCTGCAAATGAATATCTGCGTTATAGAGCTGGTATAAATTTCTGCCTGACGTTTTTGCCAGATACATCGCAGTATCAGCGCGTTCTATCATCAGATCGGCGCTGTCGCCATCTTCGGGATACGAGGTGACCCCCAAGCTGCAAGTCACTTGCAGCGCATGGCCCTCAAATTGAACTGGCTCACACACCACCTGCATGATGCGATCGAGCAGGGGCGTGCCAAGCCGAGCATCAGGCCCACCCCGGAGCAGCAATACAAATTCATCACCGCCATACCGCCCGATGGTGTCATCTTGCCGCAGCAGATTTTTTAGGCGAGAAGTGATGGCTTCAAGCACACGGTCGCCGGCACGATGGCCAAATCGATCATTGATTTGCTTGAAGTGATCAAGGTCGATAAACACGACCCAAAATCGAAGACCGTGCCGTCGCGCAAGCGATAAGGTCTCAGTGAGCGATTTAATTAGTGCAGTTCGGTTGTTGGCGCCGGTGAGCCCATCATGCGCTGCCTGGTGCGCAAGCTCTCTTTCCAACCGTTTACGATCGGAGATGTCGCGTGCCGCAATCTGCATGGCCGCTTGACCGTGATGCACCATCGGCATGCAACGCAGCGCAATATCAAAACGAGACCCATCGAGCCGGGTGGCGATGGTTTCAATACGTTCACTCGGATGTTCAGTCGCGCGTGCGACATCGGCTTGCAGGCCGAGATCATTCGGGCTCAAGCCGAATAGCTGACGACCACCATTTTCGGCAAACATACGCCGCGCCGCGCTGTTGGCAAATACCAGCGAGCCACCGAGCTCAACCAGAATGGCGTCGGGTGACATTTCGACGATTAGCCGGTAGCGCTCTTCGCTTTCCTGCAGTTGCTGTAGCGTGGCTTGCCGCTCTTGCGCCTCAACATTCAGTTCCAGACTTTTTTGCTCGAGCAGCGTTTCTGCTTGTTGGCGTGCGCTAATCTCGCGCGCAAGCCGGCGTTGAAGTAATTCCTCAGGCGTGACCATGCGCAGCGCGTACCAGGGTAAACCGCGTTTGAGCTTCGTCATCGAGCGGTGGTAAATCGGCGCGCTGAATGGTGATGCCTTCTTTGAAATGGGCGATGCAGCCTTCAATCAGGCCATGAGCGAAATCGGCCATATTCCGGCGCGAACGGTAGACGAATACCATCTGCTGCTGATCGTCTTGCTCGTAGCTGAAGGTGGGCAATTCGGTGTCGCGATAAAGCTTGTTTACATCAACGTGAATGGTGTGCTCTAGCGCGTTTAAGAGCGAGAACACATCCGTGAATGCATTGGTGAAGTTGGGGTGTATCTCAACAAATCGACCAAACAAATGCCGGCCAAAGTGACGCAGCAAATCGGGCACGGTTTGGCCCGTGTGCGCCGATAGATTGCCGACCAGATCCACCATCTCTTGATGAGGGTAGGTACCCACCGTGGTGTAAGCGCCGTGCGTCGACAGCGACGAGGCCTGGATCACGGCGTCGGCGGTTTCCAAAGAAAATTGCGACTCCACCATGTCGATGAATTCGCGGAAAACGATGCCTTTCATGGGGCGAGGAAAAAATTATTGGTCGCTTATCTTAGCTTATAACGACTAATAGTCAGTATCCATAACCAAAATTCTACTCGGTGGCTGAATTCATCCGCGTGTCACCATGCAAAAACGGAAATGAAAACCTATCTCTCGATATCGCGGGAATCGGAGAAGTTACCACCCCGCTGAACGCAGGCCATGGTTTGCTCCCAGAACACCTCTCCGCTCCCCCCGTAGCGAGAGGGCAGGCGGCGCATGCGACGGTGGGTGGCGCCTATTGCGTATTCCTTTGCCGGCGTCATCAGGCCTTGTTGCTGCAACTGGAGGAAGGCCTCGCAATTGGCTTCAATTTCACTTTTGTTCTGGTCGCGAGCGTGGGCGCATTCGTGATAGAAAATGAAATCTGCCATGTGCGGATCGCTGACCAGCATGGCCTTGAACATCCCATTATCAAAAAAAATCACGGGCCAGCCTTCGCGATCGGGTCTCACGACGGCGGCGGCACCGCCAAG
>JBJTXC010000134.1:0-3948 GCA_046082065.1 Burkholderiaceae bacterium | reverse complement strand
CCAAAGTGAGTTCGCGCCTCGCAAACTCAATACGGACTCACGCTCACCAAGTCGGCCGCTAGCGGATTTGGTGATAACCCGTCACTCGCGTCACCTCATTTTTCGAACCTAGAAAAACCGCCACGCGCTGGTGCAAGCCGGTGGGTTGAATGTCCAGAATACGCTGCTGGCCATCGGAAGCAGCGCCGCCCGCCTGCTCGACGATGAACGACATCGGATTCGCCTCGTACATCAGGCGTAACTTGCCGGGTTTGTCCGGATCGCGCGCATCGGCTGGGTACATGAAAATCCCGCCTCGGTTCAAAATGCGGTGAACATCGGCCACCATGGAAGCAATCCATCGCATATTGAAGTTCTTTTCACGTGGGCCTGTTTTGCCTTGCTCAAGTTCATCGATATAGCGTCGTACGGGTGGAAACCAGTGGCGCGCGTTAGAGGCATTGATGGCGTACTCAGCTGTGTCCTCCGGAATCTGAATTCCGCGCTGAGTCATCACCCACGAACCCATTTCTCGATCAAGGGTGAAGCAATTGACGCCGTTACCCGTGGTGAGGACTAAAACTGTCTGTGGGCCATATACCGCATAACCCGCCGCGACCTGCTTGGTACCTGCTTGCAAAAAATCTTGCTCGCTGGGCGCTTGCATACCTTCAGGCGCTTTCAGTACTGAAAAAATTGTTCCGATCGATACATTCACATCGATGTTGGAAGAGCCATCCAGCGGATCAAATAGCAGAAGATATTCACCTTTGGGGTAACGGTTTGGAATCGGATGGAATGATTCCATTTCCTCAGACGCCATGGCGGCTAGGTGCCCACCCCACTCGTTTGCCTGCAGCAAAATCTCATTCGAGATGATGTCGAGTTTTTTCTGAATCTCACCCTGTACATTCTCGGTATTTGCCGCGCCGAGTACATCACCCAAGGCACCCTTGCTGACCGCATGACTAATGGTCTTGCAAGCACGCGACACTACTTCAATCAATAGACGTAGTTCCGAAGGAATCGTGTTATGCAGTCGCTGCTCTTCGATCAGATGCTGGGTAAGACTGACACGCTTCATGAGATTTCCTGGTGAGACGAGATCATTCGTTGGCGAGTGACTTGCCGATCACCTCAGCCACGTCATTGGAGAGATTTTTTTTGGTCGTGACTTTTTCTAAGGCGGACTTCATACTGGCTTGCAGTTGCGGGGTGTATTTACGCCAACGATCCAAAGTGCGCGCCAATCTGGCCGCCACCTGTGGATTGATCTCGTCGAGTGCAATCACCTGCTCCGACCATAGTACGTGACCGGAACCATCTATCGCATGAAATTGCGACGGGTTGTTATTGCAAAAAGCAAATAACAAACTGCGCGCGCGATTAGGATTTTTCAGCGTAAATGCCGGGTGCCTCATCAGCTCGCGAACGCGTGGCGCGGTCGTGGTGTGCGATGTCGCTTGCAAGCTGAACCACTTGTCAACCACTAAGGCCTCATCCTCGAACTCTTGATAGAACTGATGCAATGCGTCCGCTGCACCTGAGTGATCGCTATAGGTCATGGCGGCCAGCGCTGCCAGGCGATCCGTCATGTTGTCAGCATTTGCCCATTGTGCTCGCAGCGTTGCCTCTACTTCGGCATCTTGTAACTCGGCCAAATAGGACAGCGCATTATTCTTTAGCGCGCGTCGCCCGGTATGCGATGGCTCAGGGCTGTAAGGACCTGTTACTTGATTTGCCCGATACGTATCCAGCATGACTTTACGTAGTGATTGCGCAAGGAAACGACGTAGAGAGCGCCGCGCTTGGTGAATCGCCTGAGGGTCAATCACCGAGACTTGTTCGGAGAGCATACTCTCCGATGGCAATGTCAGTACCAGATCACGGAAGGCGGGATCGAGCTGCGAATCACGCAGCAGTTTGTGAAGCGCATCAACAATCAGCTGATCCAGCGCATTCGCGGGATAGCTTTGTTTCAGTGTGACTTTTTCCGCTGCTAAATCCAACAAGCGACGCGTCATCAGACGCTGGCCAGCCTCCCAACGATTGAACGGATCGCTGTCATGCGCCAACAAGAAAGCGAGCTCATCGTCACGGTAGTCGTACTCGAGAACCACTGGCGCTGAAAAATGACGCAACAGCGATGGTACCGGTGCATGATCGACGCCTTCAAACGTAAAACTTTGCTCGGGCTCGGTTAACTCAAGCACGATCGTGGTCGGCAACGCCTGTACCGGTAAGTCATCTAATGTATTTTGTCGCGCCAGCCTGAGCGGTAAGTCATGCCCCCGCACGTCAATCAAACCAACCGCTACCGGAATATGCATGCTCAATTTATGGGCTTGACCCGGCGTGGCAGGGCACGTCTGAGACAGATGGAGCGTGTACGTCTGACTAGCATCGTCATAAACACCGCATGCTTTGACGCGCGGCGTGCCAGCTTGGCTATACCAGCGCTCAAACTGCGCGAGATCTCTGCCAGCCGCATCCGCCATCGCTGCGCGAAAATCATCGCACGTCACCGCCTGACCATCATGACGCGCAAAATATAAATCCATACCCTTACGAAACGCCGCTCGGCCAAGCAGCGTCTGATACATACGCACGACCTCAGCGCCTTTTTCGTAGATGGTCAGTGTGTAAAAATTATTGATCTCTACGTAAGAATCTGGCCGCACTGGGTGCGCCATCGGGCCACCATCCTCAGGAAACTGCGCAGCACGTAACATCCGAACATCTTCAATACGCTTGACAGCGCGACCGCTCGCACTGCCCATCATGTCAGCAGAAAATTCCTGATCACGAAACACAGTCAGGCCCTCTTTCAGCGATAACTGAAACCAGTCACGACACGTCACACGATTACCGGTCCAGTTATGGAAATATTCATGTGCAACAACTGATTCAATACCTGAGTAGTCAGTATCCGTGGCGATGCGCGAATTCGCCAGCACATACTTGGTGTTGAAAATATTCAGGCCTTTATTTTCCATGGCCCCCATGTTGAAGTCGCCAACAGCGACAATCATGAAGCGATCGAGGTCAAGCTCGAGCCCGAAGCGCTCTTCATCCCAGCGAATACTCTTGATCAGGGAAGCCATGGCATGGGCGGTCTTGTCGAGATTGCCTTCCTCGACCCACACCTGCAGCAAAGCATCACGACCTGACTTCAGGCGCAGGCGCTGCTCTTCGCAAACCAGCTTGCCTGCCACCAACGCAAATAAATACGAGGGTTTTTTGAATGGGTCTTCCCAAAGCGCGTAATGGCGACCGTCACCCAGATCACCTTGCTCAATCAAATTACCGTTAGACAAAAGCACAGGGTATTGCTGCTTGTCTGCTCGCAGCATGACACGATATTTCGCCATGACATCGGGGCGATCCGGGAAATAAGTAATCTTTCTAAAACCCTCGGCCTCGCATTGCGTGAAGAAATTACCATTCGACACATACAATCCCATTAGCGAGGTATTTTTTTCCGGCTCGATCAAGGTTTCGATTTCCAGCGTCACCTGAGCAGGTGTATCAGGAATACGCAAGGTACCCGCACGAAGCACATAGTCTCGCTTGGTCAGGGTTTTACCGTTCATTCGCAGTGCAATCAGTTGCAGCGAATCGCCATGCAAGACGAGTTCACGCTGCTTGGCGCCCGGGTTGCGGTAAAGCTTGGTACGCGCAGCTACCCGAGTCTGGGCGGGGTCCAGATCGAAGCCGATGTCGATGCTTTCCACCAAATAAGCAGGTGGCTGATAGTCTTGGCGATGAATGGCGACGGCGGTATCGGAGCGCATGGCGTTGTGACTAAATGCAAGATCAATTAGCTTCGCATTTTACCAAGGCAGCGACGCGCGGTAAGATTCAAACACGATGTGTTCGGAGGCGACATGACGTTGCTGCGCAGTGCGTTATTGCTTTTGCCGTTGATGCTATCGGCGTTGCTGTCGGGCTGCGCCACCAAGATACGCG
>JBJTXC010000133.1:0-2556 GCA_046082065.1 Burkholderiaceae bacterium | reverse complement strand
TGACGGCAATGCAGCACCGGGTAACAACCCACCGTCAGGATTTGACAAGCGTGTGTTCACCTATGGCCATCGCAACCCACAGGGCATTACCTTCCGCCCGGGTACCAACGAGCCCTTCACTTCCGAGAATGGCCCATGGCACAGCGATGAAGTGACCAAGCTGGTCAACGGTGGTAACGGTGGTTGGGATCCGCGTGGTGATGTCAACGGCCGTCCTGCATGCCCAGACGCTTACTGCGGTTACTCGCCTAACCAGATGGGCGCGCTGCCTCCGAAAGAGCGTGCGGCGTTCATGCCAATGACCGACCTGAAGGCTTATCCGAAGGCGATGAAATCAGCATGGAACAACAACGGCCTGTCACAAGGTATGTGCGGTAGCGCCTGGCTGGTTGGCAAGCAGTGGAAAGAGTGGGAAGGCCGTCTGGCGGTGGGTTACGCCGGTATTGGTATCCACGGCACGCCAACGGGTTACCGCATCGACATCTTGGACATCTCGAAGGATGGCTTGTCGTCCAAGCGTGAAGAGTTGTCCTGGCCAGGCGTTGCTGGTCGCTTCCGTCACCTGACGGTGGGTCCAGACGGTGCTCTGTACGTGGGTGATGAAGCTGCTAACGTCATCTACCGTGTTACACCGGAATAAGTAGCAGTTGTGTCTGAACGCGCTGCCTCCGGGCAGCGCGTTTTTTTATGGAGATATTCATGCGTCGCTTTATCGCACTACTGCTGCTCTCGGGTTTGGCTGTTTTCGGCAAAGCCATGGCCGAGGATACTGAACAACTCAATGGCTTATTGCTAAAAAATCAATGCTTGTCCTGTCACCTCATTGATAAGCGCAAGTATGGTCCGGTGCTTAGAGAAGTCGCCGCTAAATACGCGGGTGACGCATCTGCTGTCACCACACTGGCCGCTAAGATCAAAGCGGGTGGTACCGGCGTTTGGGGCGAAGACATCATGCCGCCACAGCCACATGTGTCAGATGCTGATGCCAAACAGTTAGTAACATTGATTTTGTCGCTCCAGCCGAAGAAGTAATCCTGTGGGCCATTTGGCCTGCAATGGTTTTAAAGGTAACTCGCTTTGATCCGTTTGATTTCAAGGGATGAGCCGAGCGAGTCTCGGCTCAACCATCCCTCAAGTTGTTAACTGTCGTCCCCACTCGGACAAACCACATCAATAATCGCCGCGCCGACACTGTTCGGTGTGATTGCGCTCCAGTCGCTCGCCGCTCGATTCAGACTCGCCGGCGTAATCTCTTTGCCTTTGGCCCAAGGTTCGGTGAACCAATGCTCCTCGAGTACGCGGAGTTGGCGATCTTGGCAGTTGTACTCAGCCAGGGTCTTCACTGATGCCACGCCATCTTTGCCGGGCTCAAGGAAATTGCCGATCTCCCAAACCTGGCGCATGATCGCCATGGGCCCGCTTTGTTTTACGTTGTCGGGGTCAATGTATTTCTCGAATTTAAGCTGACGTGTATCGCCGACCTTGACCCACTCGGCTGAGGCGGTCAAACAAATCGGCAGCAAAATCAAGGGCAATAGTTTGCGCATAGAGGACTCATGCTTTGCGTGAAGCCGGCCAGTACCGGGGAGAAGTCCGAAAGTTAGCATGATCTGTTCAACGGGGCGTAGGCTTCTTCCGGGCCTTCACCGGCGAGAAATGCGTTGATTCAAGCAGTCACCGAGCGGCCCTTAGTTTAGAACTCGATATAATTTAGCTAGATTAATCAAGGCTTCATCGGCAATCGCCTGCACCGGGCCACATCATTCAATCAAGGGTGAATCATCATGGCTGCACTTGTTTCCCGTCACACTGAACATTTCGCTACCGCGCCACAGATTGGTCCGCACGATCTCGTCGAGATCGCGGCCATGGGTTTCAAAACCGTGGTGAACAATCGCCCGGATGGTGAGGGCGGGGCCGAGCAACCTCCGAATGCCGAGATCGAGGCCGCTGCGGAGGCGGCTGGTTTGAATTACGCCTACTTACCCGTGATTAGTGGTCAGATCACCGAGCAGCAGGCACGCGATTTCGCGCACTTGCTTGCAACTGCACCAGGCCCCTTGCTGGCGTTTTGTCGCAGCGGCGCACGTTCGCAAAATCTTTATCAACTCGCTGGCATGGTGGCGTCTTCCTCGCCTGCTCCTCGGCAGTGAGCGCTTTATCTTCCACGGCCGACCGCATCGGCTCATTGGCATACGAACCAGGACTTGCTGATGACTGGTGTTGACATGGGCCGTGACATGGGCGGTGGTATCGCCCGCCTGTCGAGTTAACTAGCGCTGTAATTTTTTGCGTATTTCACCAGCGCCGGCGAGTCTGCCACCGCTGCGCTCGATCCGTGCGCGTGCCGAACGTACTTGATCAACATTGCCAACGGTATGACCGAGCGGTGCGTCTTCTAATCCGACGCGTACATGGCCACCATGTGCGACGGTGTACTCAATCAGTGAATCAATCTTGACGCCCAAGCCGGCCACCATCCAAGGCGCGCCCGGCGCTTCGGTTTCCAGCAGCCGGGCATAAGCATCTACTGCCCACGGCTGTGGCGGAAAACCG
>JBJTXC010000132.1:0-4392 GCA_046082065.1 Burkholderiaceae bacterium | reverse complement strand
GCTTTTCTGCGGAGCGCGCGCGCCACCTTGATTCCGGCAGTCGCCACCATCGTTTCGCTACTCGGCACCTTCAGCGTGATGTATCTGCTCGGGTTCTCGCTGAATAATCTATCGTTAATGGCGCTCACCATCGCCACTGGCTTCGTCGTCGATGATGCAATCGTGGTGCTCGAGAATATAACTAGACACCGCAAGATGGCACGTGATCGCTCGGCGCAGGCTAACCTCTCTCTCGAGGCCGCCCTCCGCGGCGCGCGCGAGGTCAGCTTCACCGTCGTCTCGATCTCGATCTCTCTGGTCGCGGTGTTCATCCCGCTGCTGTTCATGGGCGGCCAAGTCGGCCGCTTGTTCCGCGAGTTTGCGCTGACGCTGTCTGCTACCGTCATGATCTCGCTGCTGATCTCGCTCACCACCACACCCATGATGTGTGCCTGGCTGCTGCGTGAGCCGCGCGAACAAAAACCACCCGGCCCTGTTGCGCGCTTTTTTGCTCGCGCCTACACAGCCATTCAAGATAGCTATGCGCAAGTGCTGGATATTGCCCTTGACCACCGCTGGCTGGTGCTCACGTTATTGGGCGCCGTGATCGCGCTAAACGCTTGGCTGTTCACTATCGTACCGAAGGGGTTTTTTCCGCAGCAGGATGCCACCCAAATTACGGCGGGCTTACGCGCAGACCAAAGCATTTCATTTGAAGCGATGAAGAGCAAAGTACGGCAGATGGTCGACATCATTCGCAAAGACCCTGCGGTTGCCACTGTCACCGGCTATACCGGGGGTAGCAGGCCGGGTGGTGGCTTCATGTTCATTACACTCAAGCCGCGCGCCGAGCGCGAAGAAAGTGGTCAGGAAGTGATCGCGCGACTGCGGCCCAAGCTTTCACGCGTGACTGGCGTCTCTGCATTCATGGTGCCGGTGCAAGATTTACGCGTAGGTGGTCGGCGTGACATGAACCAGATCCAATACACGCTCAAGAGCGATAACCTGGATGACCTCAAACTCTGGACCGGCAAGCTGGTGGAAGCAATGAAGCGTCAGCGCGGCGTGGTCGATGTTGACTCAGACTTGCAAGAAAATGGTGTCGAAACCTTTGTGCGAGTCGATCGCGATGCAGCAACGCGGCTGGGCGTCAGCTCGCGCGATATTAACAATGCGCTGTATAACGCATTTGGGCAGCGCCAAGTGGCCACGCTGTACGGTGAGCTGAACCAGTACCGCGTCATCATGGAACACAACCCTATGTATACGCGTAGTCCGCAGGCGCTTAACGATATCTATGTGCCGGTGCGTGCCAGCGCAGCCAGCATCAGTGCCAACCCCGGGTTGCGCGATGTCGCCAGCGGCCAGTCGCTCTCAACCGCCAGCACGGTGATGGTGCCGCTGTCGAATGTAGCGAGTTTTACCGAACGATCGACCGCGGCTTCGGTGAGTCATCAAGATGCAGAGTTGGCGGGCACGGTGTCGTTCAATCTGGGTCCCGGGCTGACGATGCCGGAGGCGCAGGCAGCACTGAAGCGGGCGGTCGATTCGATTGCGATTCCTGCAAGCGTGCGCGGTAGTTTTCAGGGTACGGCGCGCGCGTATCAAGAGTCTCAGGGACAGCAACCCTTGCTGATTCTGGCAGCACTGGTCGTGATTTACATCGTGCTTGGTATTTTGTACGAGAGCCTGCTGCACCCGCTGACAGTACTATCAACGATTCCATCAGCCGGCATCGGCGCGGTGGTGGCGCTGATGTTATTCGGCATGGAGTTTTCGCTGATTGCTTTGATTGGTTTATTTCTGCTGATCGGCATCATCAAGAAAAACGCGATCCTGATCATCGACTTTGCATTGCAGGCAGAGCGTAACCGTGGCCTCTCGCCGCGTGAGGCGGTGCGCGACGCCTGTCTGCATCGACTGCGGCCCATACTCATGACAACCGCCGCGGCCGCGCTCGGCGCACTGCCGCTTGCGATAGGATTCGGCGAAGGCTCGGAGTTGCGTCAGCCGCTGGGGGTCGCGATCATCGGTGGTTTGGTCGCCAGCCAGTTGCTCACGCTACTCACCACGCCGGTGGTTTACCTGACGTTAGACCGCTTCCGCAGACGGAGCCCGAATGAACGCGCGCTTGGTCGCGATACCCAACCACTACCCGCCTGAAAAAAATGAATAAGCGGTTGCTACTGATGCTGATGTCTGTGCTGCTGGGCGCCTGTTCATTTGGGCGCGTCGGCCCGGACTACCGTAAGCCCGCGGTTGCACTGCCCACGCATTTCAAAGAGGCCGACGGCTGGATCGAAGCCAAGCCGGCTGACGCCAATCCACGTGATCCTTGGTGGCAGCTGTTTGATGATCCATTACTCAATGAGCTTGCGCCGCGCGTCGCGGTATCCAACCAAAATATCGCCGCCTCGGTTGCTGCGTTTCAGCAGGCGCAGGCACTGGTAGCGCAACAGCGCGCGTCGCTGTTCCCGACCCTGAATCTGACCGGTGCCGCCTCCCGCACCAACGTGGCAAATGCAGTCACACCGTTACGCCGTGTTCGAGTTGATCTTGGTGCAGCGTGGGAGCCTGACTTGTGGGGACGACTGGGTCGCTCGGTGCAAAGTGCCGAGGCGAGCGCGCAAGCAAGCGCCGGCGAGCTCGCCACTGCCACGCTCTCAGTGCAAGGTGAGTTGGTCACCAACTATTTACTCCTTCGACACGCAGATGCACAACGCAGGTTGCTGGAAGCTGCTATCGCCGACTATCAGCGCGTGGTGACCATCACCGAGAATCGGTACAAGGTCGGCGTTGCCCCTAAAACCGATTTGCTGCAAGCGCAGACGCAGCTATCGAATGCGCAATCCGATCACGCCGGTTTGCTGAGTCAGCGTGCGCAGCTTGAGCATGCGATGGCTGTTTTGTTAGGTGAGGCACCCGCCGACTTCAGTGTGACTGCGGCAGCGGAGTGGCAAATAGCGGTACCGACGCCGCCAATGGTGGTCCCTTCTGAACTCTTGCAGCGCCGCCCGGATATCTCGGCGGCCGAGCGCCGTGTTGCTGCCGCTAATGAACAAATTGGTATTGCACGCGCTGCGTATTTCCCAAGTGTGAACCTGACCGGTAGTGCCGGCGGCTTTGCCAGTAGCGCACCGGGTTTGTTATCCAACCCGACCAGTATCTGGTCGCTGGGCGTGGCATTGACGCAGCCGATTTTCAATGCGGGTTTGACCAAGAGCCGCGTGGCGGGTGCCGAAGCCGCGTATGAGCAAGAGGTTGCGTTGTATCGGCAAACCGTACTCGAAGCATTTCAAAGTGTAGAAGATCAACTGATTGCATCGCGCGTGCTGGCTGAGCAAGCGTCGCTGCTGTCTGCCTCGGCATCTGCGGCCACTCAAGCGCAAGATCAGGTGTTGAACCGGTACCGCGCCGGTCAGGTAAGTTTTTTGGAAGTGGTCATCGCGCAGACTTCAGCCTTAAACGCTCGCCGCGCCTTGCTGCAGGCGCAATCCAACCGTCAGATCGCGAGCGTCGCGCTGATCAAGGCGATGGGTGGTGGCTGGGGCATGGCGTCAGCAGGTCACTAGTGCAATTGATGGTTTTTTGCGCTGAGAGCGTCGCTTGACCAAATCCGTGCACGCGAGCGGTTCAGGTCGTATGTTCACGCCGGCGTTTACTCGCCTGACCATATATCGCGGTTGCATCACGCTCGCTTACCAAATCCTCACGGTCACGGCGGGTTGGCATATTTATTCGCTGACGCATGATGTGGTGACGCTTGGGCTGATTGGTCTGGCCGAGGTGATGCCGTATTTTTTACTGTCGCTGTTTGCCGGCCACGCGGTGGACGTGCTGCCAAAAAAACTGATTGCGCTACTGGGTTGCGCCTGCTACATCGCTATTTCTGCCTTGATGGTGCTGATGCTCAGTAGTGAGCAATCTGTGCTGCCATTAACGTTCTGGATTTATGTGGCGATGGCGCTGGCGGGTGCGGCGCGCTCGCTGCTGCGGCCCGCGTATTCCGCGATGATGGTACGCATACTCGAGCGTGAGCAACTCGCCAGAGCCACTGCGATTGGCACCGTGGTGTTTCAGGCGGCGCTGGTATCGGGCCCGGTGATCGGCGGCATGCTGATCGCGTGGCAAGACGTGCGGCTGGCTTACCTGGCGACCGGGGTGTTTGCACTGATCGGTGTCGTCGGGCTGACGGGGTTGACGGTTCGTGAAACACCACCTGCCGAGGCATTGCCCTCGGTGTTTGCCAGCATTCGCGAAGGTCTGCGCTTTGTGAGTTCAACCAAAGTGATGCTTGCAGCGATGGCGCTGGATATGTTCGCGGTGCTGTTTGGTGGTGCAGTCGGCGTGCTACCGGCGTTCATTCATGAGGTGCTGAATGGCAGTCCGGAGAATCTTGGATTGCTGCGCGCG
>JBJTXC010000131.1:0-2799 GCA_046082065.1 Burkholderiaceae bacterium | reverse complement strand
ACCATATCCATACCGCTCAGCTTGGATGCCACCATGAACGGCGCTGGTTTGTAATCCGGGTAAGTGGTACCTGCACCAACACCCGTCACAAACAACTCAGCTGTTGTGCTATCCAAATTTTTTTCTGGTTCACCGTCCGGTGTATTCGGTAGCGCGCGATCGCGAACCTGAGTTTGTGATTGATTGTCCAGACGCTTCAATAGCACCAGCGGATCAACCCGCGTCAGTACACCGTGTACATTGGCATAACGATCACATGCACCGCTACGTCCTTCGGTAATTTGGCACAGTACCGGGCAGGCGTTACATTCGATTTTGTTGGTCGCCATGTTTTCACTGCGCGGCCGCGATTTATCTAGCACACGCACTTCGCTTTGTGCCGCGGGGAATTCATCGGCATGATCAGCACTGTGATCGACCCGGTTATGCGAGGTCATGTGGCGGTGTTGATGAATTATTTTGAACAATGGCAGCACGAACCCGATCAGGTGTCGCGGGTAGCGTACGCACACGCACACCCGTGGCATGGTGCAGCGCATTCAGAATGGCTGGCGCGGTCGCGATCAACGCCGGTTCACCAACACCTTTGGCACCGTAAGGACCGAGCGGCTCAGGGTCTTCAATCAGAAGCACGGTAATGGGTGGAATATCGCCCGCAGTCGGTATCAGGTAATCATGCAAGTTATCGGTACGGCCGCTGATGTATTCCTCCATTAAAGCCATGCCGAGACCTTGTGCGATACCGCCGTGAATTTGACCTTCAACTTGGGTCGGATTGATGGCACGGCCTACATCATGCGCTGCGTGGATATGCAAAACACGAATCGTACCCAATTGAATATCAACTTCAATCTCGGCGAATTGCGCAGCAAAGCCATAAGTCGCGTAGGGCACACCCTGACCATCGGCATCGAGCGGCACGGTCGGCGGATTGAAATAACCACGTCCGACTGCAACATCACCGTTTGCATTGGCGTTAAGCGAATTCAAATCAATAGCTCGCGTTTGGTCACCTTGCTGACCAATCAGCTGCGCGCCATCGAGACGTAACAGCGCCGGCTCATCCAATTGCAGTAACTGCAGAAGTTGCCGACGCAGATCTTCGCCCGCAAATTTCGCCGCATTACCCGACACAAATGTCTGTCGCGAAGCGGATGACTTACCCGCGTCTTCGGTCTGATCCGTGTCGCCGATGACCTGATCAACACAAGACAGCGGCAAGCCCACCGCATCGGCAAACATTTGTGGCATGACCGTCGCAGTGCCCTGTCCAATCTCTTGCGCGCCGTTATATAAAAACAAGCGGCCATTCGTCCGCAACGCACCCGTCATGGTTGAAGGATTGGCAATCACGGTATTGCCAATGCCATACCACATACAGGCCACGCCTACGCCGCGACGCAGGTGTGAATTAGCCGCGTTATCCGCAGCTTGCTGATTGAATTGATCGGCCACGCCTTGCGCGACATGCCACGCAGGCTGCAAAGCGTCGAGACACGCACGCATACCTACGCTGGCAGCGAGTATTTGACCGGTTGCAGTGGGCTGACCGGCATAAATCGCATTATTCAAACGAAACTGTAAACGGTCGGTGCCAGTTTTGTGCGCCAACTCATCGATCAATGCCTCAGTCACGATATGTGCCTGCGGTACACCAAATCCGCGAAACGCACCCGCGACAGCATTGTTGGTATAAACCGCACGAGTGAGCGCACGCAGGTGTGGCACAACATAGGGACCCGTCGAATGCACCGGTACACGATTGGCTACGGTACTGCCCCAACTCGCATACGCACCCGTATTAAAGTCGCCGTGAAAATCCAGCGCGGTCAACTTGCCTTGCGCATCACAGGCGTAGCGCGCACGAATCTCTGATGGGTGGCGCTTGGTGGTCGAGACCATAGACTCGCTGCGGCTGTAGACCGTTCTGACAGCTTGCTTTAGTGTCCATGCAGCGACGGCGAGCAGCGGCTGTATCGATACATCCAGCTTGCCACCAAAGCCACCACCTATCTCTGACGGCACGATGTGCACCGCATCGGTCGGTAATTTGAGTACCCGCGCGACTTCTTCTTTGTCCATCACAGGCGTTTGTGTACACGCAAAAATTCTCAAGCGTTCGCGGCCATCTTGCATGAACACCTCAGCATAGCCTGCCTCAGGTTCGATGTAGGCATGCTCAACATAGCTGGTGCTGTACGTGTCAGATGCAACATAAGCGGCTTGTTGCATTGCTTGCTCGATATCACCCTTGACCACCCGACCGTGGCAAAGCACATTATCTTTAGCGAAATCGTGCAGCAGCCGATGCGGGCTCGCAAGCGACTGAGCAGGTGTTTCCATTGCAGTTAGCGGCTGCCACTGAATTGGCATGTCAGACTCTGGTATCAATTGCACCGCGTGCTGTTCACCGATGATGAGCAAGACTGCCTCGCCACGCATGCGAACAAAATCTTTTGCCAACACGGGTTGATCTTTGGGTTGGGGGAAAACTGCAAAGCTATTTTCCGGTACATCATCCGCAGTCAAGACTGCAACGACTTGCGGGTGACGCTGACGGAATACCTCCAAATCAAGCAGTTCAAATCGTGCGCTTTGGAATGGCGAACGCACGATTCGCATCCACAAGCAGCCATCAGGAAACTGGTCAGCACCAAAGCGCGCCGAGCCGGTTAGCTTGGCAGGGGCATCGAGTCGCGCGACTCGCGCTCCCACGGCCTCTCCCGAGCGCAAGTCATCGACACTGACTGAGTGCTTCGAATGGTTCGGTATCACGGTATCCGCTACCATGTCCGCGCT
>JBJTXC010000130.1:0-4869 GCA_046082065.1 Burkholderiaceae bacterium | reverse complement strand
CATCATCACACGGCTTTGGTTCCGGCCGTGCGCAATTACGGATTGAATGCTTGAGCGATTTTGGTTCCGGCCGTGCGCATTTGCGCACTTAACTTCGCTGCGCGAAGTTAGCCTGCACCGGAATCGTGTGGTGTTATGGTTGACAGAGGACATCGCTCTCATACGCGTCCTCCGCGCATCATCACACGATTCTCATAATCGATACGTAGTAACACTGCTAGTCCAATGCAGTTAATCGCGATGCCGGAGCCACCATAAGACATTAGCGGTAAGGTGAGGCCTTTGGTGGGCAAGAGGCCAAGGTTGACACCCATATTGATGAAGACTTGAACCCCGAGCCAGATGCCGATGCCTTTGGCAACAAGACCAGCGAAGAATTTTTCTGCAGCGATGGCTTGGCGACCGATATCGAATGCCCTGCGGACGATCCAGTAAAACGCTGCAGTGACTGCCAGCACCCCGACCAAGCCAAGTTCTTCACCAATCACTGCCAACAGAAAATCGGTATGCGCCTCAGGTAGGTAATGAAGTTTTTCAACACTGCCGCCCAAACCAACGCCAAATAATTCACCGCGGCCAAATGCAATCAACGAATGCGTGAGCTGAAACGCCTTGCCGAGTGCATTGCTTGGATCCCACGGGTTGAGGTAAGCCACCATGCGCTCGTAGCGCCACGGCGAGATCAGCACGATCGCACCAAACACGGCGCTCAATACGCCGAGCATGCCGGCAAACCAGATGATGTTGAAGCCACCCAGGAACAGCACACCCATGGCAATACACACAATCACGCCAAACGCGCCGAGATCTGGCTGCAGCATGAGCAAGCCACCACACATCCCGACCGCTACTGCCATCGGGAAAAATCCTTTCGACAAGCTGTGCATGTATTGCTGCTTACGCACAGTGAAGTCGGCGGCGTAGAACACCATCATCAGCTTCATCACCTCGGAGGGCTGCATGCTGAGACCACCCACGCCTATCCAGCGTTTGGCACCATTCACGCCTTTGCCAAGACCCGGGATCTGAACCAATGCAAGCAGGACCAATGCGCCAATGAATAGCCACGGTGTCCAGCGCTCCCATTGCTCAACACGCACTCGGAATGCAAGCAAACCTGCGATCAAACCGACTGCAATGAACGCGGCTTGCCGAGCAAGGAAATGATGATTTTTATAGCCCGCATACTTGGGTGAATCGGGCAAGCTGACAGATGCCGAGTACACCATCACCATGCCCAGCAGCAGCAGTAACGCGGTGATCCATACCAAGGCTTGGTCATACTCCAGCATGCTGGAACGCTGGCCGATACGATTTTCTATACGCGCGTCATTCGACGTATCTGGTGTCATGAAGCCGGGCATGGTCACTCTCATGCCAGCACCTCGCCGCGCGCCAAACCTATCTCATGCACCGCATCGACGAATACCTGTGCCCGATGCGCGTAGCTGGTGAACATATCGAAGCTTGCGCACGCCGGTGACAACAGCACCTGATCACCTTCGCTCGCTTGCTGTGCTGCGATGTTGACTGCTTGCTGCAAGCTATCGCAAGGAAGCACAGGTACCTGAGTCGCGGCAATCGCATCCGCAATCAAAGGCGCATCTCGACCAATCAGGACCACGGTTTTGACATGACGCGCAACCACCGACGCCAGCGGGGAAAAATCCTGACCTTTGCCGTCGCCACCGGCAATCAGAATCAATCGTGCTGCATGGCCCGCGCCCAAGCCTTTCAATGCGGCGACCGTAGCGCCTACATTCGTGCCTTTACTATCATCGAAGTATTCGACACCGTTGAGCGTGGCAATCAGCTCGACCCGATGCGGCTCACCGGTGTACTGGCGAGCAGCGTGCAAAATTGGCGCGAGCGGCAAATCAATCGCGCGACACAGCGCCAGTGCTGCCAACACATTGGTGGCATTGTGCTGACCCCGAATTTTCAGGGCATCGACGGGCATTAATCGGTTGATATACAGCTCAACATCCTGACGTGGCTTGCCGCGTTTTTTCTTTTCACCTTCGTCATGCGCCATTGCCAGCATCAGCCATTGCATGCCGCCCTCATCCGACAAACCGAGGCAATCTGGTGCATTCGGCGTATCGGTACCAAAGCTCACCACGGTTGATGAGGGCTTGGTCATCGCCATCACCAGTGCATCATCACGATTCAGTACGCGCACCGTGTCGGGACCAAAGATGCGTGCTTTGGCGGCAGCGTAAGCCGCCATGTCTTCATGCCAATCGAGATGATCTTGGGACAGATTCAACACCACAGCTGCATCAGCGTTCAGCGAATAGGTGCTGAACAGCTGGAAGCTGGATAGCTCGAGCACCCAGCATTGCGGCAGCTGATCTTGCGCCAACACGTCGCGCAGTACATCCAGCGTGGTTGGGCTGATGTTGCCGGCCACTTGCACACTCAACCCAGCAGCAGCGCATAACTGACCCGTCAGTCGGGTCACGGTAGTTTTGCCATTGGTGCCGGTGATCGCGACGATCTTGGGTGCGTAGGCTTGCGATTGCTTTAACGCCTCAAGTGCTTGCGCAAATAATTCAATCTCGCCCCATACCGGTAGACTTCTTTCGTATGCCGCAGGCAGGATCGCAGCGAGCTCACGATGGGGCGCAAGACCCGGGCTCAGCACAATAAAGTCAACGCCATCGAGCAAAGCCAGTGTGAATTCACCACTTATAAATTCGGCTTGTGGTACAGCTTCACGCAAGGCTGGCAATCGTTCAGGCGCATCGCGTGTATCGGCAACCCGCACACGCGCATCGCAGTGGGCGAGCCAGCGCGCAATGGCCAGCCCGGACTCACCGAGCCCGAGGACGAGTGCTTGTTTGCCTGCGTAGTGCATTACAGTTTTTTCTGATGACGTTTGTTTATCTGAGTTTCAAGGTCGACAGACCAACCAACACCAACATCATGGTGATAATCCAAAAACGAACCACCACCTGTGTCTCTTTCCAGCCTTTTTGTTCATAGTGATGATGCAAAGGCGCCATCAGCAGGACGCGCTTGCCGACACCGGTACGCATCTTGGTGTACTTGAAATACGCCACCTGCAGCATTACCGAGAGTGTTTCAACGACGAACACACCACCCATAATGAACAGCACGATCTCCTGACGAACAATCACTGCAATCGTGCCGAGGGCACCACCGAGTGCGAGCGCACCAACATCGCCCATGAATACTTGCGCCGGATACGCGTTGAACCACAAGAAAGCCAAACCCGCGCCAGCCATCGCGCCACAGAAAATCAGTAATTCACCTGCACCGGTGATATGTGGAATCAACAAGTATTTTGAGTAAGTCGCGCTACCCGTCAGGTAAGCGAAGATGCCGAGCGCCGAGCCCACCATCACGGTTGGCATGATGGCCAAGCCATCCAGACCATCCGTCAGATTGACGGCATTACTGGTGCCAACGATGACGCAATAGGTGAGCGCAATGAATCCCCATACGCCGAGCGGATAACTGATCGTTTTGAAGAACGGCACAATCAAATCGGCCTTCGGTGGCAGATCCATTGAGAATCCTGACTGCACCCAAGCCGCAAACAATTCCCATACCTTGTCGTTGGTGGAGCCCGACACAGAGAATGCGAGATAAAACGCAGCCACCAGCCCGATCAATGATTGCCAGAGAAATTTTTCGCGTGAGCGCATGCCATTCGGGTCGCGATAGACCACCTTGCGGTAGTCATCCACCCAGCCGATCACACCAAAACCCAGGGTGACGATTAACACCGGCCACAAAAAGCGATTGCTCCAGTCGCCCCACAACAGCACCGCGATCGCGATACCGATCAAGATGAGCGCACCACCCATGGTGGGCGTACCGGATTTCACCAAGTGAGTCTGTGGTCCGTCGGTGCGCACTGCCTGCCCGACTTTCAACTCGGTCAGCTTGCGAATCACGGCCGGGCCGGCGAACAAGCCGATCAAGAGTGCGGTCAGGGTTGCAAATACTGCGCGAAATGTAATGAAGTTAAATACACGCAGCGCACCGAGCTGATCCTGAAAATATTGTGCAAGCCACAGCAGCATCTCAATGCCCTCCTGCGGCTGCGCCGGTCAGTCGTTGCACAACACGTTCCATTTGCATGAAACGCGAACCCTTGACCAGCACACTGGCGCCGGGCGGAACGCTGGCGACTTCATCGTTGAGTGTTTCCATTGTCTCGAAATGTCGTGCCGGCCGACCAAACGCGCGGCTGGCGTGTCGGGCAAGTTCGCCGACGGTATAGAGCTGATCGATGTGACGCGCACGCGCGTACTCGCCAATCTCTTCATGAAACGCCACGCCTTCACTCCCTACTTCGCCCATGTCGCCCAACACCAGGGTTCTTGGTGCGGGTGCATGCGCCAGCACATCGATCGCTGCACGTACCGAATCCGGGTTGGCGTTGTAGGTGTCGTCGATCACGATGGCACCATTCGTCGCCTGTTTTTTCTGTAAACGTCCTGCGACGGGTGTAAACGCTGACAAGCCTTGCGCAATGGTCTGTAAATCAATCCCGATGGCCAGCGTGGCGGCGCATGCGGCCAGCGCATTACGAACATTGTGCTGCCCAGCAGCCGACAAAATGAAAGTGATCTGTTCGCCGCGCGCATTGATCACGATTTCGCTACCGAAATCAACCGGCGTCCATTGCGCCGTCACCGCTGCCTGCTTATCCAATGCAAAGCTGAGCAAACGACGCGACCCGGCATAGGCTGTCCACAAGGGTGCGAACTCATCGTCAGCCGGAAACACGGCGCAGCCATCATCGCCCAGCCCATTAATCACCGCACCGTTTTCTTCCGCGACAGCAGCTACACTGGCCATGAATTCCTGATGCTCACGCTGCGCGTTATTCAC
>JBJTXC010000129.1:0-2110 GCA_046082065.1 Burkholderiaceae bacterium | reverse complement strand
CAAACCTCGGGTGGCTTGCTCGTCGCTTGCGCGCCGGCGTCAGTGGATCAAGTCATGCAAGTATTTCAATTTCACGGATTCGCTCACGCTGTGGTGATCGGTGAACTGCAATCGGGTGTACCTGGCGTCGAGGTATTGAGCGGATGACGCCAGCTGTTGAAGCACCGCTCGCACTGCACTGCTGCGATCTGCGTAAAACCTATGGCACACGTACAGTGCTACAGCATATCGATCTGCAACTGCAGAGCGGTGAGTATGTCGCGATCATGGGCGAATCCGGCATCGGTAAATCAACACTGTTAAATCTGATCGCGGGACTGGATCAGGCTGATGGTGGTGAGCTAAAGATTGATGGCGTAGCCTTACACCAGTTGACAGATGATGATGCCACCCTGCTGAGGCGGCAAAAGCTGGGGTTCATATTTCAGGCATTTCATTTATTACCGCACCTGAGTGTGCTGCAAAATGTCGCATTACCTTTAATGCTGAACCAATTGCCGCAGCAACGTGCGCTTGAGATGTTGCAAGCAGTCGGTTTGAGTGGACGTGAGCATGATTTTCCGCGTCAGCTTTCCGGCGGCGAAATGCAGCGAGTCGCGATTGCCCGGGCATTGGTGCACAGGCCTCGCTTGCTTTTAGCGGATGAACCCACCGGCAATCTCGACCCGGACACCGCCCGCGAGATTCTGCATTTGCTCAAGCGCGAAATCCGCAGCAGCGGGGCCGCCGCCATCATCGTCACGCACTCGCCCGTGGCCGCTGCGAGTGCCGACCGAGTGCTGATGCTGACACGCGAGGGTCTGCGTCCCCATCTTCCCAGCGCAAATCTCGCCGGATGAATCTGCTGCGCTGTCTGCTGATTGGCGAGTGGCGCGCGCATCCGCTGCGTGCGCTGGTCGCCATCATCGCGATCGCCATCGGTGTAGCGCTGGGTTTCGGTATTCATCTGGTCAACAGCGCAGCATTCAACGAGTTTTCAGCGGCTGCGCGTAGCTTGTCGGGCAGCGCAGATTTGCAGGCACGCGCAATCAACGGCAGCGTTGACGAACAACTTTACCCACAGCTCGCCAAGCTGCCCGAAGTTGATACTGCATCACCCGTACTTGAGTTGGATCTGCCGGTACCCGGTCATCGCGGCGCGCTCAAACTGCTCGGTATCGATAGCTTTAACGCAGCTTCAATCACCCCCGATCTGCTGGGTGTACCGGAGAGTGATCGACCGTTCGATGCGCTCATGCATGACACGGTATTTTTATCGCCTGCCGCCATGCAATGGCTGAAATTAAAAGCGGGTGACACTCTGCGTGTTTTCAGCGGCACGCGTGAAGTCAAACTTCGTGTTGCAGGCAGCTTGCTGCAAGCACGTGCTTGTCAGCGCCTGGCAGTGATGGATATCGGCAGCGCGCAGTGGCAGCTGGATCGTATTGGTCAGATCTCGCGTATTGATTTGAAATTGATACCGGGCGTCGAACGCGCGGTATTTCGTAATTCACTGCAAAATCAATTTGGTCAGACATTAATCGTGACTGAGAGCGATGATCAGGACAAACGCAGCGCGACGATGTCGCGTGCTTATCGAGTCAACCTGAATGTACTGGCACTGGTGGCACTGTTTACTGGTGCATTTTTGGTGTTTTCAACGCAGGCGCTATCGGTACTACGACGTCGCCCACAACTGGCGCTGCTGCGCACACTGGGTGTCACGCGCGCCCAGTTGGTACGTCAGATCCTGATGGAGGGCACTACACTGGGTGTGCTGGGCGCGCTGCTGGGCATCGCACTCGGTTGGGCCTTGGCGAGTGCGGCGCTTTCCTTGCTGGGTGGGGACTTAGGCGGTGGCTACTTCCCGGGTGTGCAACCCACTGCGCAGTTCAGCATCGGCGCGGCCGTGGTTTTCTTTATTGCCGGCGCAGGTGTCGCACTACTCGGCAGTATTGCGCCTGCCATTGAAGCCGCGCGTGCGCAACCGGCTGCAGCACTCAAAGCGGGTAGCGAAGACCCCGCACTCACACCACTTGCCACCCCCTGGCCAGCGATAGTGGCGTTATTGATAGGCGCAGTGTTCACGCAGTTACCGCCTGTATCTGGTCTGCCTGTTTTCGGGTACTTG
>JBJTXC010000128.1:0-2647 GCA_046082065.1 Burkholderiaceae bacterium | reverse complement strand
CATGCTGTACCGGGGTAAATGCAATTTGTACAAGCCACCTTTTTAGGGGTTTGCGGTTGACCCGCACGGCGTACCTGATAAAACAAAAAAAAAACGGCACCAATTGATGCCGGCCTTTCGATTTGGCGTCCCCACGGGGATTCGAACCCCGGTACTCACCGTGAAAGGGTGATGTCCTAGGCCTCTAGACGATGGGGACAAAATTTGCCCGAACTGCATGGCCTGGTGCTGCACGCCGAAGTACCCTGTAAAACTCAGTGGTGGAGGTAAGCGGGATCGAACCGCTGACCTCTTGCATGCCATGCAAGCGCTCTCCCAGCTGAGCTATACCCCCGTGTGCAGCAGAAACGGGATTATAGCCAAATCTTTGAATCTCTGACAATCTGAGGCAGAAACTATTTAGAACCTATCTCATGAGGGCTATGGCAAGACGGCAGCACCGAAGACTGTTCAAGACATACGGCAAGATGCTGCCAACGCCGCAAGCGACCTAATTAGATAGGTTCGTCAGGTGAGGCCTCAGCCTGCTGAGTACGACATCCCTGCCTAGCAAAGCCAGCACAGCGTCGACCGACGGTGTCTGCAGCTGCCCGGTCACCAGTAAGCGTAACGGCATGGCCAACTGCGGCATCTTGATGGCATGCTCGGTAATCACTTGCTTGATCAATGCGGCGATCGCCTCTTTGGTCCAAACCATTTGCTGCGCGGCCTCGACAAACTTACCCAAGGCTGCCAGGGCGGCGTCGGTCACGTGCTGCTTGAGCAGCTCGGCGTCAGGCTTGGGCTCGCGATAGAACAGCATCATTGCGTCGGCTAACTCGTTTACTGTGTTGGCACGATCTTTCAACAATGCGATGACATCCCCAAGTGGTGGCGCGCCGTCGAACTGTGCACCATCTCGCAGTAACTGCGGCATGGCGAGCCCGGCGAGGCGAGCGTTGTCGCTGAGCTTGATGTAATGATTATTCAACCATGCCAGCTTTTCCGGGTTGAACTGAGCGGGCGACTTGGTTAAATGATCGAGATCGAACCATTCACAAAATTGCGCCATGCTGAAAATCTCATCATCGCCATGGCTCCAACCCAGGCGCGCGAGGTAATTCAACATCGCCTCAGGTAAGTAACCCTGCGCGGGATATTCCATCACGCTGACTGCACCATGACGCTTCGAGAGTTTTTCCCCATCCGCGCCAAGTATCATGGGCACATGGCCATAAATCGGTAATGTGGCGCCCAATGCGCGCAGGATGTTGATTTGCCGCGGCGTGTTGTTCACGTGATCATCACCGCGGATGACGTGCGTAATACGCATATCCCAATCATCTACCACCACACAAAAGTTATAGGTGGGTGTGCCGTCCGGGCGTGCTATCACCAGATCATCCAGCTCACGATTGGAAATCGTGATCGTACCCTTCACTGCATCATCCCAACGAACATCACCATCGAGCGGATTGCGAAAGCGGACGACCGGCTTCACGCCATCGGGCACCGCGGGCAAGACCTTACCGGGCTCGGGCCGCCAAGTACCGTCGTAGCGCGGCTTCTCACCCGCAGCGCGTTGTCGGGTACGCATTGCCTCCACTTCGTCGGGAGAGCAATAGCAGTAATAAGCCGTACCTTGCGCCAGCATTTGCGCGATGACTTCGCGGTAGCGATCCATACGCTGCATTTGGTAGAACGGGCCTTCGTCGTGCTGCAGCCCCAACCATTGCATGCCATCGATGATGGCTTGCACCGCTTCCGGGGTCGAGCGCTCCAGATCGGTATCCTCAATGCGCAGAATGAATGTGCCGCCAAAGCGACGCGCATAGGCCCACGCGAAGAGCGCGGTACGCGCGCCACCCAAGTGTAAATAACCGGTGGGGCTGGGAGCAAAGCGGGTACGGACGGTCATGGAACAGCTCGCAAGGCAAAAGCCGACATTCTATCCGCTGCAACCGCGCTGCTCCGCACTGATAGAATCACGGTTTCCCCGAATTCGATTATTTGCAATGAGCACGTCTGCTGCACGTTCCGCGCCGCGCCAGTTATTTGTGACGACGGCACTGCCCTACGCGAACGGCCCGTTTCATATTGGCCACATCATGGAATACATCCAGGCAGACATCTGGGTGCGTTTCATGCGCTTGTGCGGTCATGAGGTGCACTTCGTATGCGCCGATGACGCTCACGGCGCACCGATCATGATCGCAGCTGAAAAAGCTGGCGTTACACCCCAAGCATTTGTCGAAAATATTGCCTCGGGACGCAAAGCTTACCTGGATGGATTTCATATTTCATTCGACAACTGGCACAGCACCGATGGCCCTGAAAATCATTTGCTGTCGCAGGAAATTTATCGTCGCTTGCGCGACAAGGGCCTGATCGCAACGCGTACCATCGATCAGTTTTACGATCCGGTAAAAAATATGTTTTTGCCTGATCGTTATATCAAAGGCGAATGTCCGAAATGTGGTGCGCAAGATCAGTATGGCGACGCCTGCGAGGTATGCAGTGCCGTGTACGCGCCAACTGAACTGAAAAAGCCATACTCGACTTTGACGGGTGCGACACCCGTCATGAAAAGCTCGGAACATTATTTTTTCCGCTTATCGGATCAGCAATGCGTTGATTTCCTGCGCGGATGGGCGCTTGATTCGAATCG
>JBJTXC010000127.1:0-2456 GCA_046082065.1 Burkholderiaceae bacterium | reverse complement strand
CATACTCACCATGCCTTTGCTCGAGGGTTTGGACGGTGTCGAGAAAATGTCCAAATCCAAAAATAACTACATCGGCATCACCGAACCATCTAACACCATGTTTGCCAAGGTGATGAGTATTTCAGACGTAGCGATGTGGCGTTGGTATGACTTGCTGTCGTTCCGTTCGCTGGCAGAGATCGCGCAATTCAAAAAAGACGTCGACCAGGGACGTAATCCACGCGAGATCAAGGTGCTACTTGGTCAAGAGATTGTAGAGCGGTTTCATTCACGCGCTGCAGCTGAAGCGGCACTAATGGATTTTGATCGTCGTGCGCGTGGTGGTATTCCAGATGAGGTGCCTGAATTAAGCATCACAGGCGCGCCGATGGGTATCGGGCAACTGCTGAAACAAGCGCAATTGTGCCCCTCTACTTCTGAAGCATTGCGCATGGTCGAGCAGGGTGGTGTAAGGATGGATGGCGAGACCATCAGTGACAAAGGTCTCAAAATCCAAAGTGGCACCTTCGTGCTGCAAGTGGGTAAGCGCAAGTTCGCGCGCGTGACGCTGTCTTAGTTTGCACAGGAAGATCGGCTTGATGCAAATCGGCCCCCACATCTTGCGTAACAATGTGTTCGTCGCGCCCATGGCTGGCGTGACCGACCGACCATTTCGTCAACTCTGCAAAGAGATGGGTGCCGGCTATGCCGTATCAGAAATGGCCGCGTCCAATCCACGACTGTGGGCTACCGATAAATCCACACGTCGCATCAATCACGAAGGCGAGATGGAACCCAAAGCGGTACAGATCGCGGGTGCTGATCCTCAGTTGCTGGCAGAGGCAGCGCGTTTCAATGTCGATCGCGGTGCGCAAATCATCGATATCAACATGGGTTGCCCGGTCAAGAAAGTTTGCAATCGCTGGTGTGGCTCGGCGCTGTTACGCGATGAGATGCTCGTCGCTGAATTGCTGAGCGCCGTGGTGGCGGCAGTGGATGCGCCGGTCACCTTGAAATTCCGTACCGGTTGGGATCGAGATCACAAGAACGCATTAACGATTGCGCGTATTGCCGAGGACAGCGGTATTGCCATGCTCACCCTGCATGGCCGTACCCGTGCTGATGGTTATCGGGGCCATGCTGAATATGAAACCATCGCAGCGGTGAAGGCTGCGGTACGCATACCGGTGGTTGCGAATGGTGATATCGATAGTCCGCAAAAGGCGAAACACGTATTGAACTTCACCGGTGCAGACGCCGTCATGGTCGGACGCGCGGCGCAGGGACGGCCCTGGATTTTTCGGGAGATTGATCACTACTTACGCACCGGCACGGTGCTTGCGCCGCCGACAATTACCGAGGTTCGGGAGCGCATGGCGCAGCACTTGCAAGCGCACTACGCGTTTTATGGTGAATATCTTGGTGTGCGCACCGCACGCAAACATATCGGGTGGTATGTGCGTGATTTGCATGGTGGTGAATTATTCAGGCAGCGCATGAACTGTATGGATGATTGTGTGACGCAACTCGCAGCAGTCGACGCATTCTTTGAATCGCAGTTAGCTTGGGGTGACCGGTTACAATATGCGCCCGCTGTCGAGCCGTTAGCCGCCTAGCAACACCTCTCTGCACGACGAAATTTCATGAGCAAAGATCACATCCAGGACGTTGTTCGTAAAAGTCTCGAAAAGTATTTTCGAGACCTCGGCGAACAGCAACCTCGGCATGTGTACGAGATGCTGGTGCTGACGGTGGAACGGCCGATGCTGGAAGTCGTGATGGCGCGCGCCGAAGGCAATCAATCGCACGCTGCCGACATGCTGGGCATTAATCGGAATACCCTGCGCAAGAAACTACAGCAGCATGGCCTGCTCTGAGGCGCTGTTTCTCTTCCCCCTCTTATCATGATCAAACAAGCGTTGATTTCGGTGTCGGACAAAACCGGCGTGCTGGCATTCGCTCGCGCGCTGGCTGCGATGAATGTTCAGTTGCTCTCTACGGGCGGCACCGCGAAGCTACTGAGTGAGCACGGCCTGACGGTGACCGAGGTGGCAGATTACACAGGGTTTCCGGGGATGCTCGACGGGCGGGTGAAAACCCTGCACCCGAAAATACATGGCGGCATTCTCGCGCGCCGCGATATGCCGCAGCACATGGACGCTTTGGCGCAGCACGGCATCCCAACCATCGATATGGTGGTGGTGAATTTATACCCGTTTCAGCAGACCGTTGCCAAAGATGATTGCAGCTTGACAGATGCGATCGAGAATATTGACATTGGTGGCCCGGCGATGCTGCGCTCGTCAGCAAAAAATCATAAAGATGTGGTGGTGGTTTGTGATCCGTCTGATTACCAGCGTGTGCTGGATGAAATGCAAGCCAACTCGGGTAACGTCACCGCCAACACCCGTTTTGATTTGGCGGTGAAAGTGTTTGCGCACACTGCGCAATACGATGGCGCGATTACCAATTACCTC
>JBJTXC010000126.1:0-2877 GCA_046082065.1 Burkholderiaceae bacterium | reverse complement strand
GGAAGAGCTGTATGAAAAACTACCCGTCGTTGGCGCGTTGATGCGCTGGCTGAAAACGCGCGCTAAAAATTAATTAGCCGCCAGATGCTGGCCACGGCGTGTCTTTTTTAGCTGGCTTGGCTGCACGTTGACTGGCTACTGATTTTTTGCTCTTTGTACTATTCGTGCTCTTGGCACTCGTGGTTTTGCTTGAAGTCGTTTTGCTTGAAGCAGCTTTGCTCGACGCGGTTTTACTTGAAGCGGTTTTGCCTGGGGCTGTTTGGTTCGTCGTCGCCTTGTCTGTTGCCGCTTTTTTGCTCGGCTTCGGTTCCGTCGGCGTACTTTGCTGCATGGCCTGACTCACCGCGTTTGAAAACTGCTCTTGCATCGCGTTCCACCAGACTGCCGCATTCGCAAAAGGTGCTGCCATGGCAGCCGGGTCGGCTGTGCCGCTCGCGGCTGCAGATGACTCGGGGGCTGAGGGTGACTGGGTCGCCGTGCTCGACTGAAACGGTGATTCGAAAGCGGATTGGAATGTCGACTGAAAGGGTGACTCGAATACCGGCTTGTCGTCCGCTGGTGTCGTGGCGCCTGTGGTACCCGCGGCGGCTTTCGCAAAACTTTCGCTGACCGATCGCAACGCGTTTAATGTGGCGCTTTGTACTTCCAGTGCCTGGATCGAGCTGCGCAGCATGTTCATGTTGACCTGCAACCACGACTCGACGGCCTTGAGGTCGGCAATTTGTTTATCGATATCCTCTGGCGACAGCGACGGAATGCTCATGCCAGGGATTTTCATGGAGCCCCATAGCTGCTTCACAAACGCCAGGGTATCCCCCATTGCATTCGCCCCGGGATAATCATTTGGCTGCGGATTGGACATGTGCTGGCTCCGGATGAGTGGCAGGCAATAGCCGCAGGTTAGCAGATCGAGGGGGGCTCAACGCAAGTGCAACGGACTGCAACGAGGCCGCTCAAACCAGCGAGCAAACCAGTACACTAAGGCTATGCTTTCTTTACCCGCGCTCTCATTGTCTTCAGTGCATGGCAACACGCCGCGCCCCGGCCGGCGATGGTCTTTGGTGTTGAGCGCGTTGTTGATCACGCTGCTGGCGCACCTGCTGGTACTGCATTGGCTAAATAATCAGTTACAGGCGATTTCTCTGTTTAACGATGCTGATGACGATGACCATGCCATCAGCGTATCCCTGCTCAGACCTGAATCACGGCGTGCCAGCAGACCGCCAACCCCATCTGCAGTACCGCCTGCTCCCACACCAGCGGCAACACAACCCGCAGAGAGTCAGGCAGCAGAGGCGAAACCCGCTGCGGAGGCGGCACCCGCCACCGCAACCGCCAGTGAAACTGCCATCAATACGCCCCCGCTCGAATCAAGTACTCCGCAAACCTTTGATACCTCCGGCCTCAAACCTGCGCCAGCTGAGCCGCTTGCCACCCCTTCGGAAGCCTTGGCAAATCAAACTGCGGCAGTGGCTAGTATTAATGCCGTGTTTGACAAAGCCAGCCCGCCACCGCCCGCTGAACTGGTATTCAATGCAGTGGGTATCAGCAAAGATGGTCGTAGCTTGAATGGCAGCGGCACCATGCAGTGGCGGCATGATGGTCAACGCTACACGCTGGATACCGAGATCAGCGTACTGGTGTTCACACTCGCAAAAAATCGCAGTGAGGGCGAGTTAAGTGCGTTGGGTATCTCGCCGAATCTCTACGTAGAAAAACGCTTCGGACGGTCTGAGACCAACACTCATTTTCAGCAACAAGCCAAACTGATCAGTTTTTCTGCGTCGACCGCCATCATTCCCACCCATGGCGGTGAACAAGACCGGGGTAGCTGGATCTGGCAACTGGCCTCACTCGGTCGCGGTGATCCGAATAAATTCGAAGTGGGTCTGCAGATGGAAATGTTTGTAGCCAGCGCCAAAGGGGTTGATTCATGGCGCATCAAAGTAAGTGGCAAAGAACAGCTCAGGCTACCCGATGGTGAAGTCAGCGCATGGCGCTTGTCAGTGATACCCGGCCTGCAAAGCTTCGACAAGCAGTTTGATTTATGGCTGGCGCCTGAGCGTCAATGGTATCCGGTGCGTTTGCAGCATGAAGACAAGAATGGCAATCGGATCGAGCTGTCACTCGCAAAAATCAGCGCCAAATAAGCGCTCGTGTCATTCAGCTGCTTGCAGCGTTCCGCGATTTTGCAGAAATGGGTTAAATGAATTTGTCGACTGACGCAGCATTGGTACTGTTTTCTGGTGGTCAGGATTCCACGACCTGTCTGGCGTGGGCACTGTCGCGCTACTCGCGCGTAGAAACCTTGGGCTTTGATTATCGACAGCGTCATGCAGTTGAGCTGACTGTACGCCCCGCTATCCTTGAATCGATCGTCAAGATTGACCCGAGTTGGTTGGCCAGGCTCGGTGCTGATCATGTGCTGGATTTATCGGTGCTTGGCGCAGTCTCTGACACAGCACTCACCCGCGAGTGTGAAATCACGATGCAGGCAAATGGCTTGCCGAACACCTTTGTACCCGGTCGCAACCTGGTCTTTTTGACGCTGGCAGCGGCACTGGCTTATCGGCGCGGGATCAGCGTCATCGTCGGCGGTATGTGCGAAACCGATTACTCAGGCTACCCGGACTGTCGTGATGAAACCTTGCAGATTTTGCAAACCGCATTGCAACTCGGGATGGATACGAAGGTGACCATCGAAACACCGTTGATGTGGTTGGATAAAGCAGCAACGTGGTCGCTAGCCGATCAACTTGGCGGCGCGTCGTTCATTGAATTGATTCGAACAGCGACACACACTTGCTACCTCGGCGAGCGCGGCGAGCTACACGAGTGGGGTTATGGTTGCGGGCAATGTCCGGCATGCGAGTTGCG
>JBJTXC010000125.1:0-4947 GCA_046082065.1 Burkholderiaceae bacterium | reverse complement strand
GAAATTCAGCGAAAGCTTTTCACCCCGATAACCGCGACCGTTGCCACGCTGATCCGGTTTTTGCGGCCTGACCTCGACGACCAAGCGACGATCGGTCTGCCAAGCGATATGGTCCCACTGCCCACTGGCGATAATACTGATACGTACAACGTCACCATTCATACTGGCGTTGATTTCATGAATCGGCGTTGCGAAATCCTTGACGTCCAAGCGTCTGCGCAACAACTCCGGTAATGCGCTTTTCATCAGATCAATCACCACCGCTTGACCTTGACGCCTGACATCAATCGCGGATTGCTCGCGCGCCAAGTCCACAATCACTCGGCCTGCGCCGTCGTCGCCACGGCGAAAATCAATATCGAGCACCGCGTTACGCTCGGCTGCCAGTTTTGATGCTTTGGCCGCAGCAGCAGATGATTCGGTTGCCACATCGTCTGCTTCGCCGAGCGAGACCTGCAATGCTTTATCAATTAAGCGTGTTCGGTATAGAATGGGACGCTTGAGATTGATAACGATACGGGTACGTGAGCCGGCTTGCACGATGTCGAGATGACGGACATCACCCAGATCGATAGGCTGTCGCACACTCGAAGTTGCGTTGACTGTCTCAGGAAGATCAATCACTACCCGCGGCGGCGAGCTTGTCGAGAAACCCGGCGGAGCGCTTGTCAGCGCATGATCGAGTTGCAGGCGCAGCACGATTTTCGCGCCGTCTCGACTGACATCAATCGTGTGTAGTGCATTCGGCTCTGCATGGCAGATCGTCCCGCTAAGCCACAAGCCAATCAGAACAATTCTTGCACCACACATCATCGACAGCCTCATTTTTTCTCCTGCAGTACCAACTGCGTTGATCGCCGCACCCAGCGACCGGTGCTATCCGCCACCCACTCGTCGATATCGACGGTTTTATCGCCAATTGCCGTGATCTTTCCCATATCCTGACCAAGATGTGCGCCTATGCGCGCCGAGTAAATCAATCGATCTGCCTGTATCAAAGCGACCACTTCGTTACCCCGGCGCAGATAACCGATCAGGCCCAAGCTGTCGATGGGAAAACTCTCCAGCGGCTCTCTTGACCGGCGCAAATCTGGCTGGGTCTTGTCGGTGGCGCTCGTGACATCCACTGCCACTAACTTGCCGAGATCGAACGGGTCGGGACGTTCGTTGGCCTGATAACGAAATTCAGACGTCGTCGAGATTGCGGGTACTTTGATAGGAGACGGGTGATTCTGGCGGCGAACATCAGCCATCCAGCGCTGTATATCGTCGCTGTCCGCAGGCCGACAAGCCCCAAGCAGCGCACCCAGACAGATGGACCAAGCGACGCCCCATCTCATCGCACGACTCGCTGCTTGCGATCTGTTGTGGCGCGCCTGATCTGCTCTGCTTCGGCTGGATCAAGATAACGAAAGGCGTGCGCGACACACTCGAATATCAGCACACCATCGCGTTGTTGGTTGATCGCCATATGATCCACCGTGACGATGCGTGACATATTGGTCAAATCACTGACAAATCCCGCCAGTGCATGATAGGTGCCCGTAACACGCATCTCGATCGGTAACTCTGCGTAATGCTCACCGAGCTTCAGTTGCCCTGGTTTAAATAGTTCTATTTGCAAGCCGCGAACAACGCCCACTTGACTGATCTCCGCCAGCAGCGCATCCATGTCAGCTTTGCCGGGTAGCTGCTGTTGTTGACGCAAAACCTGCGCTTCAACCTCTGCTTTTTGCCGGCGCAATAATTCCAGATGCTGCGCTTGAGCGATTTTGTGCTCAAACGCGTCACGCAATTGACGTTCGTTTGATTCACCTTGCGCTAACGACTCCCATTGCGGTGTCCAGACGAGCCAGCCACCCAGCGCGACGACCAAGCCAGCCACCATCACGCAGCAAAGCAGGCGTGGCAGTCGAGGCCACAAGCCGGGATGTCGCCCTTCCAAGCCTTCGAATTGGGCACGCAAGTCATCAAACGATATTGATAGATTCATTTTGACGTTTGATCACCGCCTTGTGCGATCAGTCGAATGCTGAACTCGACCACCTTCTTGCTGTCGCGCCCCTGCCCAAGATTGGTTGACTTGATCTCGCCTAACTCAGGCTGTCCGAACCAGCTTGCACGGTCATCTAATGCATGCAGGAATTCAGAGACCCTCGCATTGGATTGAGCCACGCCATTCAGCAATAGCCCATCGGTCTGCTTGAGCGATCTGAGCGCAACACCTTGCGGTACGCGATGAGCCAATTCATCCAGTAAGCGCACCGGATAAGCCCGGCCATTTTGTAGTTGCTCGACTGCGGCACGGCGTGCATTCAGGCTGGCGATCTGTTGCTCTAGTTGCTTGATCTCGAGAATGCTGGCGTCCAGCAGCGCATTCTCTTTGCTCAGCAATTGATTGCGCTCGGATTGAATCGCGATACGAGCCGCGTTCGCCAGAAAAACCGCCAGCACCACGGATAACGCCAGCGCCGCCACCAAGCCGAGCTGACGCTGAAACTGCTGCTTACGTTCGCGCCGCCGTTGTTCACGCCACGGTAAAAGATTGAGTCGAATCATGGGTCGAAACTACGCATGGCGAGCCCGCATGCAAGTGTGCAGGCCGAAGGGTGTTCGCTCGGGCTCGATACTGCGGCTGAACCGATTGCCAATTGCTCCCACGGGTTTAGCGCGCTGACGCCGATCGACATTTTTTGTGCCAAATACTGAGGCAAATCGGCGGGAAAGGCGCCGAGCAAATACACATGATGCAGGCTTGCAGTGCTGGATGCGGTATGCAATAACTGCAGCGCGCGATTGAATTCCTGAGTGATCGCCTCGGGGGTATTAGATTCCCTGCGCACCACGTTTGAGTTCAACTGTCGCTCAAACAGAATCGACTCGCCTTGAATGAAATAAATGCAGCCCTGCTCGGCACCGATGTGAATTACACCAAGCAAGTGCTCAGCTTGCGCGTCGTTCAGTCTCAACATCGCCCGTACTGCAGCCATCAAGGCTTGTGATTCCAGATCAACGATATGTGGCTTCAGGCCAATCGCCAAGGCCAGCTCGGCCCGTTCATGAATGGTTTCTTGTCGAGCTGCGACAAGCAGAACATCCACCGAGTCCGGCTGCTGCGCATTCGGCCCCATGATGGCGAAGTCAAGGCCAATCTCGTCACGCACCACCGGCAATAGGGCCATCGCTTCGGCTTCAACCTGCATCTCCAATTCATCTTCGCTGGATTGCGCAGGCAGACTGAGTGTTTTTTTCATGACGGCGGCCGCGGGCAGGGCCAGTGCTGCAAGCCGTAATCGGCTGCCACTATCGTGCAATGCATCGCGCAGGGCATCGCAAATCACATCTCGCATGACAACGCCGCCATCTCGAATCGCGCCCGCGGGCAAGTTGCGGTGGCCATAGCGGGCTATCTGCACATGACGGTCGACAGGCGCCAGTTCGATCACGCGCACTGCCGACGTACTGATGTCAACACCCAGCACCGGTGTTTTCGCTCGACCCCACCAGCGACGAAAAAACTGCATCCGCGCGACCTCTTTATCTTGTCAATTTCAAAACGCGCGGCGGATGCTAGCAAGCGTTTTTCAACGCTGCAAAGCAAGCTTGCAATAACGTTGTCAATTACCGACGGCACGCGTGGCGCGACGCGAGCGTGTTGGCAGTGCCGAAGCAATGGCAAAGTAATACTTTGCATCTGCCAAGAAAGTTGAGTGTCGGGCTACCGCTATAATGGCTGACGTTCTCGATAGCGGTACCGCCCTCCTGCATGACGACCCCAAGCCCAGCAGACAACATTGAGTCAAGTCCGCGTGGAAAACTACCGGCACCGGTGCGATTAGCGCTGAGTGTGTTCGGATTTTTCTTAGGCTTGTCGCTGATCGGCGCGCTTCTGCTGCTGTTCATGATGATGATGGCGTTTCCGAATCTGCCGGATATCGACTCACTCGCAACGTATCAACCGAAGATGCCGCTGCGCGTGTTCTCGGCCGACAACATGCTCATCGGCGAATTTGGTGAAGAGCGACGTAGCCTGGTGCGCTACAAAGATATTCCCAAGGTCATGAAGCAAGCGGTCTTGGCCATTGAAGATGATCGCTTCTACGAACACCATGGTGTTGATTACTTCGGCATTTTGCGTGCCGCCATACATAACGCCATGGGTGGCAAACGACAGGGCGCTTCAACGATTACACAGCAAGTCGCGCGAAATTTCTTTTTATCGAGCGAACAAACCATCAAACGCAAGCTTTACGAAGTTCTGCTCGCATGGAAGATTGAAAAAACACTCACCAAGGATCAAATTCTCGAGTTGTACATGAACCAGATTTATCTGGGTCAGCGTGCCTACGGCTTTGCATCCGCTGCGCAGATATATTTTGGCAAAAAGCTGAGTGAGATCAGCGTAGCGGAAGCGGCCATGTTGGCAGGTTTGCCAAAGGCACCGTCTGCGAATAATCCGGTGGTGAATCCCAAACGCGCCAAGGTAAGGCAACTGTATATCTTGCAACGTATGCACGATCTTGGCTACATCACGACCGCACAATACGAACAGGCGCGTGATGAGCAGCTAAAAATCAAGATGGACAGCAATGACTTCGGGGTACACGCCGAGTACGTTGCCGAAATGGCTCGACAAATGGTCTACGACCAATACAAAGAAGACGCTTATACACGCGGCTTGAATGTATTCACGACCATCACCAAAGCGGATCAAGACGCAGCTTATCTCGCCTTACGCCGTGGTGTACTCGACTATGAAAAGCGGCAGGCCTATCGCGGTCCTGAGGGATATATGGATATCCCAAGCGACAAAACTGAAGCCGAAGCGGCAATCGAATCCGATTTGGCCGAGCACCCGGATAGTGACGGCATTATTGCTGCTGTGGTGCTGTCTACCGGTCCTAAAACTGTGCGGGCAGTGCTGGCGTCAGGCGAAGAGATTACGGT
>JBJTXC010000124.1:0-2264 GCA_046082065.1 Burkholderiaceae bacterium | reverse complement strand
TCGGTGGCGGCACACTATTCAACTGCAAAAGTGGCAAAGACAGAACCGGCCAACTCAGCATTGAAGTCAAATTACTGGCAACACGAATCAGCGCCCATCAGGGCCGTGTCCCTCAGCCAGATCAGGCATTCACTGTCATCGAACAAATACAGTACGGGGCAATCACCTTCCTGGATAAAACACGTACCGAACTGCAGCGATACGCCACCGGCTACGCTGGATCTAAATTAGGTGCGGCACGTCAGCTGTTGACTAACCTGTTTGCGCTGACGGATCAATTGAAGGGACAAGCGCGAGCACAACTCAACCGCGAGCGGTTCAGAGAGTTTATTGGCCTCTCCAAGCGTACCAAAGCGTAACTGGGTGGTTTGACATCTGCGGCGAAGCCTGAGTCGGCGGGTAGGCTCCGGTATAATCGCGAGCTTTGCATCGCTCTCAATCGCCACGCTCATGGAAGCCGAACGCCTTAATGCCCTCACCGCCCTGCTCGCCGACCTAACCACGCGCGAGCAAGATCTTCGGAGGTATCTTTGACTTCGATCTGAAGTCGGAGAAACTCGAACAAGTCAACGCCGAGCTGGAAGACCCGAAAGTTTGGGAAGACCCTAAGCGCGCACAAGATCTCGGCAAAGAAAAGAAATCGCTCGAATCTGTTGTTGAATCGCTGACTGCGATTCATGGTGGCCTGCGCGATGCCAGTGAGTTGCTCGAGATGGCGCGCGAAGAAAACGATCTCGACACACTGGTTGCCGTCGAATCGGACGCCGAACAGTTGAAGCTACAAGTCGAGGGGCTGGAGTTTCGGCGTATGTTCTCCAACCCGCTCGATAAAAATAATTGTTTCATTGATATTCAAGCGGGCGCAGGCGGCACTGAAGCACAAGACTGGGCGGCCATGCTGCTTCGACAGTACCTGCGCTATTGCGAGCGCAAGGGCTTCAAAACCGAGATTCTTGAAGAATCCGAGGGTGACGTCGCCGGTATCAAGACCGCCAGTATCAAGGTCGAGGGCGATTATGCGTATGGCTTCTTGCGCACCGAGACCGGCGTACATCGTTTAGTGCGTAAATCACCCTTCGACTCGGCCGGTGGTCGACATACTTCATTCTCCAGCTTGTTTGTGTACCCCGAGATTGACGAATCGATCGACATTGATGTCAATCCGGCGGATGTACGCACCGACACCTACCGCGCCTCGGGCGCCGGCGGTCAGCACATCAACAAAACCGACTCGGCAGTGCGCCTCACCCACATACCCAGTGGCATCGTCGTGCAATGCCAGAATGATCGCTCGCAGCACCGTAACCGCGCAGAGGCTTGGGCCATGCTGAAATCTCGGCTGTATGAGCTTGAACTACGCAAGCGCATGAGCGAGCAGCAGAAGCTGGAAGACTCTAAAACTGATATTGGTTGGGGCCATCAGATTCGGTCTTATGTACTAGACCAGTCTCGTATCAAAGATCTTCGCACCAACTTTGAAACCGGCAATACCAAGGCAGTGCTGGATGGCGATCTGGATGAATTCATCGCCGCCTCGCTAAAACAAGGCGTGTAAAAGAAAAAACAATGACCGATAAAAACGAACCTATCCACGTCGAGCAAGACGAAAACTCGATCATCGCCGAGCGCCGCGCAAAACTTGCTGCCTTGCGTGAGCATGGCATCGCCTTTCCCAATGATTTTCGTCCGCAGCACAAAGCTGCCGACCTGCATGATCATTACAACGAGAGCGAGCGTGAAGCACTCGAAGCACACAATGTCGAGGTGGTCGTTGCTGGTCGCATGATGCTCAAGCGTGTCATGGGCAAGGCCTCGTTCGCGACGCTTCAAGATGCGTCAGGGCTTCGCGCGGATGGCCGCATCCAGCTTTACATCTCCAATGATGGCGTCGGTGAAGAAATCCACCAAGCCTTCAAGCACTGGGATATCGGTGACATCCTGGGTGCCGAGGGTACCATCTTCAAAACCAAAACCGGCGAGCTGACCGTCAAAGTCAGCAAGCTACGTCTCTTGACTAAATCGCTGCGCCCGCTGCCAGATAAGTTCCATGGCCTGGTCGATCAAGAGACCAAATATCGCCAGCGCTATGTTGATTTAATCATGAGTGAAGAAACGCGCCGCACGTTCAAGGAACGTACGGCGGCGATCGCGTCGATTCGTCGCTTCATGGAAAAAGAAGGATTCATGGAAGTCGAGACGCCGATGCTGCATGTGATTCCGGGTGGCGCAGCGGCCAAGCCGTTTATCACCCACCACAACGCGCT
>JBJTXC010000123.1:0-15647 GCA_046082065.1 Burkholderiaceae bacterium | reverse complement strand
TTCACTTACCTCAGTGATATGACAGGTCGCCGGACTTGAGGTGAGCCTTGGCACCGTCAAGCTCAACGCGACACTTCGCTTGACGGAGAAGCCGTTCGCACCGGCTTTTTCGTCCGGGCCGGGGTTGGGGATCAGCGGGATTTCTATCTGCGGCCTTTCAAAGAGCTTACCCTCGTCCTGTTGGTCGATATCATCGGGCTCAGCCAATAGGCGGGTCGCGTTGATGTAGTGTGTTTGATGTAGGTTGAATGTAGTGCCGGGCTCATTCGTGGTTTTCGGGCGATTGGCTTGGAATGATGTCTGTGCAAGATTGTTTTCGCCTGCTGCAGTCACCGAATAACCCGCTTGATTCAAGAACTGCTTGCCAGAGAATTTGGCGACGTCAGCAAACAGCGTCTGAGATTCGAAGCGTGAAATGATTTCAGCGGCTCGCGCCGAGCCAGCCCAGGCGATTCTCTTCTCTGCCCATTGCCGGTAGCCATTGGTCGATAATTGTTTTGGATTTTTTCGTCGCTCATCTTCGATCTGACCGAACTCAGTATCCATATCTTTTTCGGTCAGTAACTCAAACCGATTGCCTCGCACCAAATCTTCGACATGATGCTTGTAGAAATTCGAAAATACTTCAGGCAACGAAACCCCGTGTACAGAGTTGCCGGTGCTCCCCAGAGGCTGGCCGCTCATCAGGTTATTTGCATGCTCAACCAGAGTTTGCTCTGGCACAGTCAGCGTTTTGTCACCGCCAATCAAGGGTGATTGCGCAGGAAAGCGATGCATCGACCGGCTTCGGATATGAAACCCTTGATGAATTTGGTCAATTACACAGCCTTTCGGTAAGGCTTTTTGAAGAACAGGTAGATCGAAAAGGCTTTGGCGTATCTCGTCAATTGCATTGATACCTTTATGTTTCGCATCCTGTAACTGAAGATAACGAATTGCAGCGCTAAGGCGCATTCGCTCGGACTGCGGTCGAAGTTCTGGAATGGCATAGTCGAGTGATTTCATGACGCGCTCAATACTGTCCATCCCAGCGCCGAGTTTTTTTATTGGGACGTGTAGATCAATCGCGTAACTCAAGGCGTCTTTGTGGGTAAAGCCATGCCGGCTGCTCAAACGACCTGCGCAGAGCAGAACGTCTTTACCCTCTTCTGGCAGGATCTTCGCTTTTTCATAAAGCTTCCAGGCATTACTGGCGAGGCGGAACGCATCACGCGAACTGATATGCAGGGATTGTCGCCAAAGTCGCGTATTGGCAGCGATATTCTTTGCGGCATCAATACTGACTTCTTTGTTTTCTTTACGCTGATCTGCGATTGCCTGCCAGATCAAGCGTCGAGATGCATCAGATTCCTTGCTAATTGCATTGATATTTTTCAGGGCATCACTCAAATTGGCCGGCATATTATTTTTGGGAATAATGCCTTGATCGATCAATGTACTGGCGACTGTGCTAATTGCATTTTTTATTTCTTCAGTTAGAACGAATGGCTTGTTCGGCAAAGATGGCCCAGCCAAGACGGTGTACTCATGACATAACTTGGTCTTCACTGCCTCTCGTGCCTCATTTCTTCGGCGTTCCGGAGCGCCCGCATCAAAAAAATCGATAATTCCGTAAATCACCCTTTCCACGACGTTGGCCTCACGCACATCACCCGACCAACTGACCGCAAGTGCCACATCATCATATTGCGATGCGTCTCTGATCAGCGCTATCGCTTGCATGGAGGTTTGTGAGGTTATTCGGTCCATTGAATGATGGCGGTTGGGAGGTCGCTGCGACCTTGGTGGGCGCGTTGTTGGCCTGCTGTTGGTAAAGCAGGGTTTTTCTCGGCTATTCGTGGCGATAAACGCACATTTGTTCGACGGGCATGTCGATTTCGCCAAGTTTCCTGCTGTCTGCCGTGTGCAGGTCGATGTGCCGATCGGGGTAGGGGGCGCTAGAATAGCGGCTTAGCTGAAATTGCCCATAAGAAATTGCTGCTGGCAGCCCGGAATATTTGGAGCCCAATTGAATAACCCTTACCCGCATCCCATCATCGCCCGCGAGGGCTGGCCTTTTCTGTTGCTCGCAATTGCAGCGGCGCTGATTGCCGCTGTATTTCTGGGCGCTTGGTCTTGGCCGTTCTGGCTGATCGCGCTGTTTGTGCTGCAGTTCTTCCGCGACCCGCCGCGCATGATCCCGCAGCAGCCGAATGCGGTGCTGTCGCCAGCTGACGGTCGTATCGTCGTCGTCGAGAAAGCAGAAGATCCTTATGCTGGCCGCGAGGCGCTGAAGATCAGTGTATTCATGAATGTATTTAATGTGCATTCGAATCGCTCGCCGGTGGACGGCACTATCACCAAGGTCGATTACTTTCCGGGTAAGTTCGTCAATGCTGATCTCGATAAAGCCTCAACCGAAAACGAACGCAACGCCGTCGTTGTCTCTGCGGATAGCGGCGCGACCGTCACGTTTGTGCAGGTGGCAGGCTTGATTGCGCGCCGGATTCTTTGCTACGTCGCTGTTGGCGATCGTCTTGCGCGTGGACAGCGTTACGGCTTCATTCGCTTTGGTTCGCGCGTCGATGTCTACCTGCCGCTGAGCGCCCGCCCGAATGTTGCGGTTGGCGACAAGGTGTGGGCGACCGAGACGGTGTTGGCCGAGCTTTGATCTGAGCGAGGCGTCATGCCGATCTTCAATCCCCGCAAGCAAAAGCTGAAGGCCGCCTCCGCCAAACCGGCCTTGACCAAGCCATTTCGACTGAATCGGCTTGCAGCGCGTCGTTCTGGCGAGGATGGCGAGCCTGCGGTTGGCCGCTTGCGCAGCCGTGGTATCTATTTACTGCCGAATGCTTTTACGACCGCGGCGTTGTTCTGCGGGTTTTACGCCATCGTGATGGCGATGAACGGGCAGTTCTATAACGCGGCAGTCGCGATTTTTGCGGCGATGGTGCTCGATGCTACCGATGGTCGAGTGGCCCGACTCACCAACACCCAAAGTGAATTCGGTGCGCAATACGATAGTTTGTCGGACATGGTCTCTTTCGGCGCAGCACCTGCGCTGATTGTGTACGAATGGGCGCTGCGCGGTATGGGCAAGCTCGGGTGGTTGGCGGCGTTTGTTTACTGTGCTGGCGCGGCGCTGCGACTGGCCCGCTTCAACACGAATATTGCCGTGGTTGATAAACGCTTCTTTCAGGGGCTGCCGAGCCCGGCTGCAGCTGCTTTAGTGGCCGGCTTCATCTGGTTGATGGATGACTTGCGTATTGGCGGCGCCGACTTTAGCTGGCTGGCGTGGGTCATCACGGTATATGCCGGGCTGACGATGGTGACCAATGCGCCGTTCTACAGCTTCAAGGATGTCAACTTCAAGAAGTCGGTACCATTTATTGCGATCTTCCTGATTGTGTTGATTTTCGTCGCGGTCTCCAGCGATCCGCCCAAGGTGCTGTTCGGGTTGTTCGTCGTCTATGGGCTATCGGGCTATGCGGTTGCGCTGTGGTTCTGGGCCAAGGGCAACCCGGTCAGTCTGGTTCAGACCAGCTCTGAGCCGGGCGACGAGAAGTAGCGAGCCGGCGACAATATGCCTAAACTGATGATTGAGTATCCCCGGAGCTAATGATGCCCGATTCGAACAAGCTGATTATTTTTGACACCACGCTGCGCGATGGCGAGCAATCGCCTGGGGCGTCGATGACTCGAGAAGAAAAAATCCGTATTGCGCGACAGCTGGAGCGATTGAAGGTCGATGTCATCGAAGCGGGTTTCGCCGCCTCATCGCCGGGCGATTTTGACGCGATTCGTGCAATCGCCGGCACCATCAAGGAATCGATCGTCTGCTCGCTGTCGCGTGCCAATGATCGTGATATCGCGCGTGCTGCCGAGGCGCTCGAGATGGCGCCCCGCAAGCGTATTCATACGTTCATTGCGACTTCGCCGCTGCATATGGAAAAAAAGCTGCGCATGTCACCCGATCAAGTGTACGAGCAAGCGCGGCTGGCGGTTCGGTTCGCGCGCCAGTTTACTGATGATGTCGAGTTCAGCCCTGAAGACGGTAGCCGCTCAGACATGGATTTTTTATGCCGTGTGCTGGAGGCGGTGATTGATGAAGGCGCGACCACCATCAACTTTGCCGATACGGTGGGCTATGGCGTACCGGAGATGATTGGTCATACGCTCAAGACGCTGCGCGAACGTATTCCCAACTCGGACAAGGCTGTGTGGTCGGTGCATTGCCACAACGATCTTGGCATGGCCGTCGCCAATTCGCTGGCTGCCGTGATGATTGGCGGCGCGCGTCAGGTCGAGTGCACCATCAATGGTCTGGGTGAGCGCGCAGGTAACACCGCACTGGAAGAGATCGTGATGGCGGTAAAGACCCGAAAAGACCATTTCAATTTGCATGTAGGCATCGACACTTCGCAGATCGTGCCAACATCGAAACTGGTGTCGCAGATTACGGGCTTTGCAGTGCAGCCTAACAAGGCCGTTGTGGGTGCCAATGCATTTGCGCATGCGTCCGGAATTCATCAAGACGGTATTCTGAAAGCGCGCGACACCTACGAGATTATGCGCGCCGAGGATGTGGGCTGGAGCGCCAACAAGATCGTACTAGGCAAACTCTCCGGCCGTAACGCATTCAAGCAGCGCTTGGACGAGCTGGGCATTGCACTTGATTCCGAGGCGGAAGTGAACGCGGCATTTGCCCGTTTCAAGGAACTGGCCGATCGCAAGTCCGATATTTTTGATGAAGACATCATGGCATTGGTGTCGGACGAACAAAGCGCGCATGAGAAAGAGTTCTACAAGTTTGTCTCCTTGTCTCAGCACTCAGAGACCGGTGAAAAGCCGAGCGCCAAAGTGGTATTTGCCGCCGACGGCAAAGAAGTGAAGTGCGAAGGGCACGGCAATGGGCCGGTGGATGCGATTGTCAACGCGATCGAATCGCACACGGCCAGCGGCGCCGAATTGCTGCTGTTTTCAGTGAACGCGATTACCACCGGCACTCAATCCCAAGGTGAGGTGACGATGCGCTTGTCGAGAAATGGCCGGATCGTGAACGGCGTGGGCGCCGACCTCGACATCGTGGTGGCCTCGGCCAAGGCCTATTTGTCGGCGTTAAATAAATTGCAATCCAAAAACGAGAAACTCAACCCGCAGCTTTGAGAACCGCCGGCCGCCAGCGACTCGGTTTCGGCTATAATCCCGGCTTGACCTGAATCGGCCAAGTTATCAATGTTGTCACGGTTTCAGGGGTTGCGACTCCGAAATCCGCATGTGAAAGGGATTTATCATGGCTGTTACCAAAGAAAGCAAGGCGGCCGTTATTGCCGCCAATGCCCGGGGTCAAAATGACACCGGGTCTCCTGAAGTGCAGGTGGCTTTGCTCACCGCACGTATCAATGAACTGAATGGCCATTTCAAAGCCCACGGCAAAGATCATCATTCGCGCCGTGGACTGATCATGATGGTCAACCGTCGTAAAAGTCTGCTGGCCTATCTGAAGCGCAAGGATACGGATCGCTACCGTGCCCTGATCGAGAAACTGGGTCTGCGCAAGTAAGCCGTTGCGCCAACGATTTGCTCACAAATGCCTGTATCAGCGAGCTGATGCGGGCATTTGGCATTTTTGACGGCTGATTGATTTAATTTAGTTGTGCGGCGGGTTGGTAATGCCTGCCGGTGGTGAGGTGAACGACAGCGCCTGAAACTCTGTCGGCAAAAAATGAAAGGATGGACCCAATGTTCAACAAAGTCACAAAGACCTTCCAATATGGCCAGCACACGGTCACGCTTGAAACCGGAGAGATCGCTCGCCAAGCGTCCGGCGCCGTGATGGTGACCGTAGACGATACCGTCATCCTGGCGACCGTCGTCGCGCGCAAGGAAGCAAAACCCGGACAAGATTTTTTCCCATTGACCGTCGACTACGTCGAAAAAACATATGCGGCCGGCCGTATTCCCGGTGGTTTCTTCAAACGCGAGGGCCGTCCCTCTGAAAAAGAAACACTGACTTCACGACTGATCGATCGTCCAATTCGTCCGCTATTCCCCGAGGGTTATCTCAACGAAGTGCAGGTGATTATTCATGTGCTTTCAGTGAACCCGGAAATTGATCCTGACATTCCTTCGATGATTGGTGCGTCGGCCGCGCTGTGCGTGGCAGGTATTCCATTCAATGGCCCGATCGGTGCCGCGCGCGTTGCGTACATCGATGGCCAGTATGTGCTCAACCCAACCGTGTCGCAAATGCATCAGTCCAACATGGATCTGGTGGTTGCAGGTACTGAAGCTGCCGTCTTGATGGTCGAGTCCGAGGCACAAGAGCTGTCGGAAGAGATCATGCTGGGCGCCGTGGTGTACGGCCATGAGCAGATGAAAGCGGTCATCGACGCCATCCACGAACTGGTGCGCGATGGTGGCAAGCCCGAAGTGTCGTGGTCGGCACCGGCGCAGAATGAATCGCTGATCGCGCGTGTTACCGCGCTGGCTGAAGAAAAACTGCGTGATGCATTCCGCACCAAAGAAAAACAGGCGCGCTCGGACAAGCTGCGGTCCATCCACTCGGAAGTCTCGGCCAAGCTGGCTGAGGAAGCCGTAGCCGCGGGTACATCAGCGCCGGATTCCGCAGAAGTCGGCGACATCATGTTTGGTTTGGAATCAAAAATCGTACGCTCGCAGATTCTTGATGGCGAGCCGCGTATTGATGGCCGTGACACGCGCACCGTACGTCCGATTTCGATTCGCAGTAGCGTGCTGCCGCGTACGCACGGCTCGGCCCTGTTTACGCGCGGCGAAACGCAGGCGCTGGTGGTTGCAACACTGGGCACCGCGCGCGACGAACAAAAGATTGATGCGTTGACGGGCGAGTACAGCGATCGCTTTATGCTTCACTACAACATGCCGCCATTCGCGACCGGTGAAACCGGACGAGTCGGTTCGCCGAAGCGCCGCGAAATCGGCCACGGTCGTTTGGCCAAGCGAGCCTTGATTGCCGCACTGCCGAGCCCCGAAGAGTTCAGCTACTCGTTGCGTCTTGTTTCCGAGATCACCGAGTCAAATGGCTCCTCATCGATGGCGTCAGTGTGCGGCGGCAGCCTCGCGCTCATGGACGCGGGTGTGCCGATGAAAGCGCATGTGGCTGGCATTGCGATGGGCTTGATCAAGGAAGGCAACAAGTTTGCGGTGTTGTCCGACATCCTGGGTGATGAAGATCACCTGGGTGACATGGACTTCAAAGTCGCAGGTACTGCAAATGGCATCACCGCGCTGCAGATGGATATCAAGATCCAGGGCATCACCAAAGAGATCATGCAGGTGGCACTGGCGCAGGCCAAAGAAGGTCGTCAGCATATCCTCGGCAAAATGCAAGAGGCCATGCCAACCGGCCGAACTGAACTGTCGAATTTCGCCCCGCGCCTGATCACCATCAAGATCAATCCCGAGAAGATTCGCGACGTGATCGGTAAAGGTGGCGCAGTCATTCGCGCACTCACCGAAGAAACCGGTACGCAAATCGATATTAGCGATGAGGGTGTCGTCACCATTGCCTCGGTGGATGCAGCAGCGGGTCAAGAAGCCAAGCGCCGTGTTGAAGAGCTCACCGCCTCAGTTGAAGTTGGCAAGATCTACGAAGGCACGGTACTCAAACTACTGGACTTCGGTGCGATTGTTCAAGTGTTGCCCGGCAAAGATGGCCTGCTGCATATCAGTCAGATCGCTAATGAGCGTGTCAATGCGGTGTCTGATTATCTGAAAGAAGGTCAGCAAGTACGGGTCAAGGTACTTGAAACTGATGATCGTGGCCGACTCAAGTTGTCAATGAAAGCCGCCGCAGCGGAAGACGCTGGCGAAGTGGTGCAGCAGTAATTCAGTCGTGATGCCTCGTCCCTTGCGGGGCTGAGCGCAGTGTTGCTTTGAAAGGCTGTCTGCATACGCGGGCGGCCTTTCGTGTTTGATGATGTTGGAGGTTTGGTGATGCGCGCGATAGAAATTTCCCAGCCGGGTGGACCGGAGGTGCTGCGGCCGTGCGAGCGGCCCATGCCGCAGGCTGGCGCAGGTGAGGTGCTGATTCGTGTGCATGCCGCTGGCGTCAACCGGCCGGATGTATTGCAGCGCTCTGGCAGTTATCCGCCACCGCCGGATGCCTCCGACTTACCCGGTTTAGAGGTCGCTGGCGAAATCGTGAGTGGCGATCTGGATGGCAGTGGCTTCAACCGAGGTGATCTGGTGTGCGCCTTGGCGCATGGCGGCGGTTACGCTGAGTACTGCGTGGTGCCAATTGGCCAATGCTTGCCGATACCCAAAGGTTGGAGTGTGCTTGAGGCGGCCTCTCTGCCTGAAACCTTTTTTACGGTGTACGGCAATGTGTTTGATCGCGCCAAACTTGCAGCCGGCGAAACGCTGCTGGTGCAAGGGGGTAGTTCAGGCATCGGCGTGACCGCCATACAAATGGCCACTGCGCTTGGTCATCGTGTATTCGTGACCGCAGGTACTGATGATAAATGCCGTGCCTGTGAGCAGCTTGGTGCCGAGCGAGGCATCAACTACCGCACCGAAGATTTTGTCGAGGTGGTGAAATCACTCACCGATGGCAAGGGCGCAAATGTGATTCTTGATATGGTCGCGGGCGATTACGTCAACCGTGAGCTGCGTTGTCTGGCGGATGATGGACGTCTGGTGATCATTGCGCTGCTCGGCGGCGCGACCGGTGAGATCAATTTCGGTGAGGTACTACGACGACGCTTGGTGATTACGGGCTCGACCCTGCGCCCACGGCCGGTGGCATTCAAACGCCATATCGCGCAGCAACTGCGGTCGCAGGTTTGGCCGTTGCTCGAGTCCGGCAGAATCAAGCCCGTGATCTATCAAACTTTCCCACTCGAGCAGGCCGCGGATGCGCACGCGCTGATGGAAACCAGCACCCATGTCGGCAAGATCATGCTGCAGGTCGCTTCATGAACCATCGCGTTGACTTGATCGGTTTGACTCGGTTTTTTGCCGCAGGCTACAATCTCAGGTTTTGTAGAAGGGCAGGCTGATGCGAACGCCGCTGGTCGCTGGCAACTGGAAAATGAACGCCAGCTTGGCGTCAAACGGTGCCTTGCTTGCGGGCGTTATCGGCGGCGCGGCGTCGGTCCGGGCTGAGTTGGCGGTTTGCGTTCCCTCGCCGTACCTTGCGCAAGTACAGGCTGTGTTAGCTGACACGAGCGTGCGCTGGGGTGCGCAAGATATGTCGGCGCATGAGCAGGGTGCCTACACCGGTGAAGTGTCGGCGCGCATGCTGCTTGAATTCGGTTGCAGCTATGTGATCGTCGGTCACTCGGAGCGACGCAGCTACCACGCCGAGAATGATCTTCAAGTGGCGCAAAAAGCGGTCTTGGCGATTCAAACCGGCTTGACGCCGATTGTGTGTGTCGGGGAGACGCTACAGCAGCGCGAGCAAGGGTTGACCGACGAGGTGGTTGCATCCCAACTCGGGGTCGTGCTCGAGGCGCTCGGTGAGCACGTGGGCCAGATGGTGGTGGCTTACGAGCCGGTGTGGGCGATTGGTACAGGCAAGACCGCCACGCCGGAGATGGCACAGCAAGTCCATGCCACCATCCGCCGCCTGATCGCCGAGCGCCATGCCGCCAGTGCAACGCATGTGCGTATTTTGTATGGCGGCAGTATGAAACCCGATAACGCAGCCGAGTTGTTGGCGATGCCGGATATTGATGGTGGCTTGATTGGTGGTGCGTCGTTGAATGCACCGGATTTTTTGGCGATTGCCCGGGCCGCGTGAACTGCAAAGAAGAACATCATTCACAGGAATTGAATTAATGAACTCATTACTCGCAATCGTTATCGTTGTTCAGCTGATCAGCGCCTTGATCATCATCGGTCTTGTGCTGCTGCAGCAAGGTAAGGGCGCAGATATGGGCGCGGCGTTCGGCTCGGGTGCATCCGGCAGCTTGTTTGGCGCGACCGGTTCCGCCAACTTCCTGTCGCGATCTACCGCGATCGCTGCTGCGGTTTTCTTCGCTGCCACCTTGCTGCTCGCATTTCTGGGTAGTCGTCCGCACAGTGGTGGGGCCGGCATCATGGATCAGGTGCCGGCGCCCGCCAAGTCGAGCGCGCCGCCTGCTACGGGTGCGCCTGCAAACGAGGCCACCAAGGCGCCGGTTCAAGCCAATGAAATCCCGAAATAACCCGTAGCGTTCTTGTGTCTACGCCCATTGGCGCATTGAATGGGGTGGTCAAAGCCGGTTAAAATGGCATGCTTTGCCGACGTGGTGAAATTGGTAGACACGCTATCTTGAGGGGGTAGTGGCGAAAGCTGTGCGAGTTCGAGTCTCGCCGTCGGCACCAGTTAGTAAAAAAGTAAAAAAAGAATTTATCTGAACGCCTCGGGAGTGGCTGCCTTGATCTTGGTTTTGTAAGCAACACGTTGAGTTCGCCGTGTCGGGCATGGGCACGCGTTCCAGTTTTGGGACGAGCGGAAACTTTCGGTCGTCACGCCGGCGAAATTGCTCACAAAATCCAAATCCTTCAGCAATTCTCTCCGCTTTGAGATAAGTTCCGTGCTGTGAAACGGGATCAGCCTCACGCGCTGCTGGTTGAGCAGATCGTTTGAAGCGATTACCAGTTTCGTTGGTGGGCGCAAGTCGCTGCGATATCTCGGATTGGGAACACTGTGGACTTACAAAACTACCTTCCTGTCTTGCTGTTTATTGCAGTCGGCATTGGTGTGGGCGTGGCGCCGCAGGTACTCGGTCGTTTGCTTGCCCCGCACCGGCCCGACGCGCAAAAGAATTCAGCCTACGAATGCGGCTTTGAGGCATTTGAAGACGCGCGCATGAAGTTCGATGTGCGCTATTACCTGGTTGCGATCCTTTTCATTTTGTTCGACCTTGAGGTGGCGTTCTTGGTGCCCTGGGCAGTAGCGATGAAAGAAGTCGGCATGATTGGTTTTTGGGCCATGATGATTTTTCTCGGCATTCTGATCGTTGGCCTGATCTTCGAATGGAAAAAAGGCGCCCTGGACTGGGAGTAAGCAATGGCGATTGACGGCGTGCTCAACGAAGGTTTTGTCACCACGACGGCTGACAAACTCATCAATTGGACTCGTACCGGCTCCATGTGGCCGATGACCTTCGGACTCGCCTGCTGCGCGGTCGAGATGATGCATGCCGGCGCTTCTCGTTACGACCTTGATCGTTTCGGTGTGGTGTTCCGTCCATCACCACGACAGTCCGATGTGATGATTGTGGCTGGCACCCTGTGCAACAAGATGGCGCCCGCGCTACGCAAGGTGTATGACCAGATGGCCGAGCCTCGATGGGTCATTTCCATGGGCTCGTGTGCGAATGGTGGTGGCTACTATCACTACTCTTATTCGGTGGTGCGCGGCTGCGATCGGATTGTGCCGGTTGATATTTATGTGCCCGGATGCCCGCCTACTGCCGAGGCCCTGCTGTACGGCGTGATCCAGCTGCAAAACAAGATCAAACGCACCAATACGATTGCACGCTAACGGGCATTGCTGACATGACCACCAAACTCGATACGCTTTCCGGTGCTGTGCAAGACCTGCTGGGGGACAAGATCAAAAGCCTCACCACGGCGCTGGGTGAAGTGACCGTCGTTGTTGGTGCGGCAGATTATTTTTCCGCGATGCAGCTGCTTCGTGATGATGCATCGACCCGCTTCGAGCAAATGATCGATTTGTGCGGCGTGGACTATCAGCAGCATGGTGATGGTCGCTGGGATGGTGCGCGATTTGGTGTCGTCGTGCACCTGATGTCGATCACACACAACTGGCGACTGCGCGTTCGGACCTTCGCGCCGGATGACGATATGCCGCTGGTGAGCTCGCTTACCAGTGTATGGCCCGCTGCCAACTGGTATGAGCGCGAAGCATTCGATCTATTCGGTATTTTGTTCGATGGCCATGATGATCTGCGCCGTATCCTGACTGATTACGGTTTCATCGGTCACCCATTCCGTAAAGATTTTCCGGTCAGTGGTTACGTTGAAATGCGCTACGACCCGGAGCAGAAACGCGTGATTTACCAGCCGGTCACCATCGAGCCGCGCGAAAACGTGCCGCGAATTATTCGCGAAGAGAACTACGGGGTTCGCTGAGATGGCTGAAATTAAGAATTACACGCTCAAGTTTGGCTCCGGCCGCGCGCCATGCGCGCTTAACTTCGCTTGCGCGAAGTTAGCCTTCACCGAAGTTGAGCGATACGCTTACCTCCGAAAAGAGTATGTCGTGGTTGGAGGTTTCGGTGGCTGAAATCAAGAATTACACGCTCAACTTTGGCCCCCAGCATCCGGCGGCGCATGGGGTGCTGCGTTTGGTGTTGGAGCTTGATGGCGAAGTGATTCAGCGTGCTGACCCGCACATCGGCTTGTTGCATCGTGCGACTGAGAAGCTGGCCGAGACCCGTACTTTCCTTCAGTCCGTGCCTTACATGGACAGGCTCGACTATGTGTCGATGATGTGCAACGAGCACGCCTATGTCATGGCGATCGAGAAGTTGCTGGGAGTTGAGGTGCCACTGCGTGCGCAGTACATCCGAGTCATGTTTGACGAGATTACCCGCATTCTGAATCACCTGTTGTGGTTGGGCGCGCATGCGCTGGATGTTGGTGCGATGGGCGTGTTCTTGTACGCCTTCCGCGAGCGTGAAGATTTGATGGACTGCTATGAGGCAGTATCGGGCGCGCGTCTTCACGCGGCGTACTATCGCCCGGGTGGTGTGTATCGCGATCTGCCCGACGTCATGCCACAGTACAAGGCTTCGCTGGTTCGTAACGACAAGGCAATCGCCAGGCTCAACGAAAACCGCCAGGGATCGCTGCTCGATTTCATCGAAGACTTCACCAACCGTTTCCCGACATACGTCGATGAGTACGAGACGCTACTGACGGATAACCGCATTTGGAAGCAGCGCTTGGTGGGTATTGGTGTGGTGTCGCCCGAGCAAGCCATGGCCAATGGGTTTACCGGACCGATGCTGCGCGGTTCTGGCATCGCCTGGGATTTGCGCAAGAAGCAGCCCTATGAAGTGTACGACTTGGTCGATTTCGATATTCCGGTCGGCGTGAATGGCGATTGCTACGATCGTTATCTGGTGCGGGTTGAAGAGATGCGCCAATCTAACCGCATCATCAAGCAATGTATCGAGTGGCTGCGTAATCACCCGGGGCCGGTGATGACCGACAGCCACAAAGTAGCGCCGCCATCGCGGGTGGATATGAAGTCCAACATGGAAGAGCTGATACACCACTTCAAGCTATTCACCGAGGGTTTTCATGTGCCGGTGGGCGAGGCGTATGCATCGGTTGAGCATCCCAAAGGCGAGTTTGGTATTTATCTCGTATCCGATGGTGCCAACAAGCCGTATCGCTTGAAGATTCGTGCGCCGGGGTTCGCGCATTTGCAAGGTTTGAATGAGATGGCCAGCGGCCACATGATTGCCGATGCAGTGACCATCATCGGCACGCAAGACATTGTGTTCGGCGAGATAGATCGCTGAGGCGGAATAAACCATGATCGAGGCAGAACAGCGCATGTTGTTGTCACCAGACGCATACCAAAAGATTGATCACGAGCTGGCCAAGTTTCCCGCTGATCAGAAGCAGTCGGCGGTGATGGCGGCGCTCGCGATTGCGCAGGACGAGAAAGGTTGGTTGTCGCCTGACGTGATTCAAGATATTGCTGCTTATTTGGAGATGCCGGCGATTGCGGTGCAGGAAGTGGCTACGTTCTACACCATGTACAACCTCAAGCCGGTCGGTAAATACAAGCTGACGATTTGTACGAATCTGCCTTGCCAATTGACGCAAGGCGACCGCGCCGCGGCTTACCTGAAACAAAAGCTGGGCATTGATTTCACCGAAACCACGTCGGATGGCCTGTTCACTTTGCAAGAAGGCGAGTGCATGGGTGCGTGCGGTGATTCGCCTGTCATGCTGGTGAATAACAAGCGTATGTGCAGTTTCATGTCGAATGAAAAAATCGATGCGCTGATCGAGGAACTGAAGCGATGACTTGTCTTCATGACCGCCATATTCAGCCACTGATCCTCGCCGGTCTGGATGGCAGCAACTGGCAACTCGCTGATTACGTCAAACGTGGTGGCTACTCGGCCTTGCGTCGCATTCTTACTGAGGGCATCACGCCCGAGCAAGTGATCGCCGATCTGAAAGCCTCGGCCTTGCGTGGTCGAGGTGGCGCGGGTTTCCCCACGGGCTTGAAGTGGAGCTTCATGCCGCGCGCATTCCCCGGTCAAAAATACCTGATCTGTAACTCCGACGAAGGCGAGCCGGGTACGTTTAAAGATCGCGACATCCTGCGCTACAACCCGCATACCGTGATTGAGGGTATGGCGATCGGTGCGTATGCCATGGGTATCACTGTGGGCTACAACTACATTCACGGTGAAGTGTGGGATGTGTACGAGCGATTCGAGCAAGCTCTTGAAGAGGCGCGTGCCGCGGGGTTCCTTGGCGACAAAATTCTCGGTACCGATTTTTCATTCCAGCTGCATGCGTTTCATGGTTACGGCGCCTACATTTGTGGTGAAGAGACCGCGCTGCTTGAATCGCTCGAAGGCAAGAAAGGCCAGCCACGTTTCAAGCCACCTTTTCCCGCCAGCTTTGGTTTGTACGGCAAGCCAACCACCATCAACAACACTGAGACCTTCGCATCGGTGCCCTTCATCATGAACGTTGGCGCCGAGGCTTACCTCGCGCTCGGCAAGCCGAACAATGGTGGCACCAAGATATTTTCGGTGTCGGGTGATGTTGCTCGTCCCGGTAATTATGAAGTACCGCTCGGCACGCCGTTTGCAAAATTGCTTGAGTTGGCCGGTGGCATGCGCGACGGTAAAAAGATCAAAGGTGTCATACCCGGTGGGTCATCGATGCCGGTGATTCGCGGTGACGTCATGCTGCAAACTGATATGGACTATGACTCGATCGCGAAAGCGGGCTCCATGCTGGGTTCGGGTGCAGTGATCGTGATGAATGAAGAGCGTTGCATGGTGAAGTCATTGCTGCGCCTCTCGTATTTTTATTACGAAGAATCCTGTGGTCAGTGCACGCCCTGCCGCGAGGGCACGGGTTGGTTGTACCGGATGGTGCACCGTATCGAGCATGGTGAAGGTCGCCCGGGCGATCTCGATACCTTGCTCTCGGTATGTGATGGTATTCAAGGCCGCACGATATGTGCGCTGGGTGATGCGGCGGCCATGCCGGTACGGGCCATGATCAAGAATTACACCGATGAGTTCGCGTATCACATCGAGCACAAGCGTTGCATGGTGCCCACTTATGTCTGAGCGTAACGATCATGCTTGAAATTGAGATAGACGGTAAGAAGGTCGAGGTGCCCGAGGGCAGCATGGTGATGGATGCTGCCAACCGGCTGGGTACCTACATTCCGCATTTTTGTTATCACAAGAAATTGTCGATCGCGGCTAACTGCCGCATGTGTCTTGTCGAGGTAGAGAAAGCACCGAAAGCGCTACCCGCTTGTGCAACGCCGGTGACGCAGGGCATGGTGGTGCGCACTAAGATGGATTTATGACGATCGTGTCTGCTCACAAGTCCGCCAAAACAGAGGACCTTTTCAGGCTTAGTACGAAGTAAAGCCAGTAAAGGTCCTCTTTTTTGGC
>JBJTXC010000122.1:0-2171 GCA_046082065.1 Burkholderiaceae bacterium | reverse complement strand
TTTAATTATTAAATTGTTATGAAATGAATTTAGCTAGCCGGCATGGCCAAGCCACAACAGTTTTCAAGGGCGGGCTTGGGCGTGTAGCCCCGATCAATCAGTCCTAGTGCAGCTCAAGAATAGTTGACATGCAACCAAGACCGATGCAACATCAGACCAACATTAAGGGAGGCAAGGTCAGGCGAGCAGTCAGAACCAAATTATAAAAAAGCCAAAACCTTAGCTTAACAAGAACCCAATCAGGGGCGTGGCAAGCACTGGCACTGTGCAACGAAGCAAATAAACACAACGACGGAGGAGAAATCATGAAGAAATCCGGTATTTTGGCGTCGCTGTTGGCCGCGCTGTGCATGAGCACTGCTCCATCGGCACAGTCGCAGGAGCTGTATTGGACAACCAGCGGTATGTTCGGGCCCTTTAACATTCAAGGGCTGATTCCTACCTTCCCAACCGCACGCGACATCACGATCCCGGTGTCGATGTGGATTCTGAAGCACCCGAAAGGCGTTGTGGTATTCGATACCGGTAACAACGTTGCAATTTCTGACAGCACCGAGAAATGCAAGAAGTACTGGGCAGCCGGTAGCTGCGATTTCTTGAAACCCAGCCAGCAGCGTTCGGATGTGATCGACAAGCAGCTGGAAAAAGTGGGCCTCAAGGTCGACGACGTGAAAGTTGTGGTGACTTCGCATAGCCACCTCGACCATGCCGGCAACATCGCGATGTTCCCGAAAGCCGTGCATGTCTTCCAGAAGAAAGAGCTGTACCAGGGTTACTGGCCTGAGAAGTTCCAGGGCCGTGCAGCCAACGGTACGTTCGTTCTGAATGATCTGGTAGCGGCGCGTGACTACGATTTCTATGAAATCGACGGCGACTACGATATATTTGGTGACGGCACCGTGAAAATCATCTCCACGCCAGGCCACACCATTGGTCACCAGTCACTGAAAGTGAAGCTGAAGAGTGGTCAGATGATCATCCTGTCGCAAGATGCGATCTGGATGCAGGAAAACCTCGATGGCTACCCAGCGGGTTTGAACTTCAGCATTCAGGCATACACCGACTCGCTGAATAAGCTCAAGCGTATGCGTGACCTTGAAGGTGGCAAAATCTTCATGGCCCATGATGCAGCCCAGTTCGCCAAAGATGGTAATAAATGGCACAAGTGATCGCATAACTGCGTAATCTCTTTGCTCTGAAAACCCCCCGCTAGTTCGGGGGGTTTTTTTCGGGGCATGCAAAGCAGCAGAAACTCGCAAGCACCCGCAATAAACTGCAACACACCGCAATGATAGTTCTCGATCAGGTCAGCAAAAGCTACGGCTCCAAAGCCATCATTCACGGTATCTCGTTCGATGTAAAACAGGGCGAGATTGTCGGTTTTCTCGGGCCGAATGGGGCCGGCAAGACCACCGTGATGCGAATGATTGCCGGCTTTACCGAGGCCAGCGCCGGCACCGTCAGTGTTTGTGGCTTTGACATGGCCACTCAACGCGATCATGCCGCGCCGAATATTGGCTACCTCCCTGAATCGCCGCCGCTGTATGACGTGTTAGACGTGACCACCTACCTGCGCTTTGTGGCGCGCGCCAAGCATGTACCGGCTAATCAAATTGCAGAACAGCTTGATCGCGTGATTCAGGCCTGCCGTTTGGAAGCCGTGACGCAAAAGGAATGCTACAAACTCTCCAAGGGGTACCGTCAACGCGTAGGCCTTGCGCAGGCACTGCTCGGCAAGCCCAAGGTACTGCTACTTGACGAGCCGACCGCAGGTTTGGACCCCGGCCAGATTCAAGAGACCCGCGAAGTGATTCGCAATTTCGGTAGCAAGCACGCGGTACTGATCTCGACCCACATCCTGCCGGAAGTCACCCTGATTTGTCAGCGCGTGGCCATCATTAATGGCGGTCGATTATTGGCGGTCGATTCTCCTAACGGCTTGCAGCAACGTGCCGAGCAAAGTAACAGCGTGCTGCTTGATGCAACGGGTGATCAACACACCCTGGAACAATCACTGCGCGGCGTGAATGGTGTCTCAGGGCTGAGCATACGGCCACATCCGGTACGCCAGGGTGTGGTGAGTATCGAATGCTTGGTGCAGGATATGGAGGGCATTGAATCGCGTATCGCGCGCGCTGTGATGGCGGCGGGCGAACTCTATCGCTTGGAAC
>JBJTXC010000121.1:0-5586 GCA_046082065.1 Burkholderiaceae bacterium | reverse complement strand
ATCAATCGAGGGCTCGAATGATGCCGGCGTCGCACCGCCGGTAATCTCGTTGCGTAATTCATCCAGCGTAAAACCAACGGCTAGCTTCGCTGCTACTTTCGCAATCGGAAAACCTGTCGCCTTTGATGCGAGTGCTGACGAGCGCGATACGCGCGGATTCATCTCGATCACAATCATGCGGCCATCGTTCGGATTGACCGCAAACTGCACATTCGAGCCGCCGGTATCCACACCAATTTCACGCAATACAGCGAGCGAGGCATTACGCATGATTTGATACTCTTTATCCGTCAACGTTTGTGCTGGTGCGACGGTAATCGAGTCGCCGGTATGCACGCCCATCGGGTCAAGATTCTCAATCGAGCAGACGATGATGCAGTTGTCGTTCTTGTCGCGAACAACTTCCATCTCGAATTCTTTCCAGCCGAGCAGCGACTCTTCAATCAGCAGCTCATTGGTGGGCGATGCTTCCAGCCCACGCTTGCAAATCGTTTCAAACTCTTCCGAGTTGTAAGCAATGCCGCCACCGGTACCACCCATGGTGAACGAGGGACGAATGATGGTCGGGAAACCAACCTCTTTTTGTACTGCCCATGCGTCATCCATCGAGTGCGCAATGCCGGAACGCGCCGAGCCGAGACCAATTTTGGTCATGGCTTCTTTGAATTTCTGACGGTCTTCTGCTTTATCAATTGCCTCGGGCGTTGCACCGATCAGCTCGACTTTGTATTTGTCGAGCACGCCGTGGCGCCACAAATCCAGCGCGCAATTCAGCGCAGTTTGGCCACCCATGGTCGGCAAAATCGCGTCTGGTTTTTCTTTATCGATGATGCGCTCGACCACTTGCCACGTGATGGGCTCGATGTAGGTGACATCGGCCATCTCGGGGTCGGTCATGATGGTGGCCGGATTGCTGTTGACCAGAATGACCTTGTAGCCTTCTTCACGCAAGGCTTTGCAGGCTTGCGCGCCGGAATAATCAAATTCGCATGCCTGACCAATGATGATCGGGCCCGCGCCGATGATTAAAATGCTTTGGATATCGGAACGCTTAGGCATGCTGATGTTTCTCCATCATGGCAACAAAGCGATCAAACAGCGGCGCAATATCATGCGGACCGGGCGAGGCCTCAGGGTGTCCCTGAAAACAAAACGCCGGTTGATCAGTGCGCTCGAAGCCTTGTAACGAGCCATCAAACAACGACACATGCGTTACCCGACAATTGTCTGGTAGCGTGTCCGCATCGACAGCAAAACCATGGTTTTGCGAAGTGATCATCACTTGCTTGGTGCGCAAATCTTGAACCGGATGATTAGCGCCATGATGACCAAACTTCATTTTTATGGTCTTGGCGCCAGACGCCAACGCCATAATCTGGTGGCCTAAACAAATACCGAATGTCGGAATCCCACGCGAAATAATTTCACGCGCAGCGTTGATCGCATAATCACAAGGTTGCGGATCACCAGGACCATTCGACAGGAATACACCATCCGGTGCGAGCGCCAACGCCTCTGATGCGCTTGATTGCGCTGGCAGCACCGTGACGCGGCAACCACGTGCGGCGAGCATACGCAGAATGTTGTACTTGACGCCGAAATCAAACGCCACCACATGAAATTTTGGCTGCGTTAACGCACCATAACCACGACCCAGCGACCACTCAGTACGCGTCCATTCATAGCGCGTTTTAGTGGATACCACTTTGGCTAAATCCATGCCAGTCAAACCGGGAAAGGCGCGCGCATGCTCGAGCGCGCTGGATTCTTTCAAGTTGGCACCGGCGATAATTGCGCCGTTTTGCGCGCCTTTTTCTCGCAGGATGCGCGTCAAGCGACGTGTATCGATATCTGCGATGGCAACAATGCCTTCGCTTTTCAGATAATCCGGCAAGCTTTGCGTTGCGCGGAAATTGGAAACCTGTAGCGGCAAATCGCGAATAATCAAACCGGCCGCTTGAATTTTATCGGACTCAATATCTTCGGGATTGACGCCCGTATTGCCGATATGCGGATAGGTGAGTGTGACGATTTGCCGGGAATAACTCGGGTCGGTCAGGATTTCCTGATAACCGGTCATTGCAGTATTGAAAACCACCTCGCCACTGGTGTGGCCATCAGCGCCAATAGAAAGTCCCCGAAAAATCGTGCCGTCTGCGAGGGCGAGGATGGCCGGGGTGCGATTGGCCGTTAAGAATGGCGGCAACGATAACTCCTGTGGTTACCGCCGCACGGCTGCCTGCATTTACGACGCGCGCCTGTTTCAGGCGTGACCTATCAGCAAACTGCGAGACAAAAATGGATGATTAAGGACCGGAGGCGGGTTTGTGGCTAAACCTTTGGATTATAGCGCGACGGCAACCCGCTGCCAACTGCGCCGCCTTGGGCTCAAAATCAAAGCCCGAGCGCTGCGATGCCGGCTTTGGCAATTTGAGCATCCTCATTCGACTTCACGCCTGACACACCCACTGCGCCAACACATTCACCGCCCACCATGATCGGCACACCGCCTTCGAGCAAACCATCCAATCCAGGCGCAGAGAGAAATGAATAACGGCCATTGTTGATCACGTCTTCATACACTTTGGTTTCGCGCTGACCTAGCGCAGCGGTGCGCGCTTTGGCCGGACCTATCATCGCCGAGGTTGCCGGGGCGCCATCGAGTCGCTGCAGCCAAAGCAAGTGACCGCCATCGTCAACGATTGCGATCGATACTGCCCATTTGTGCGCCACGGCCTCAGCTTCCGACGCAGCCGCGATTTTTTTCACGTCGTCGAGCGTAAGTGCTTGTTTGGCACGCATAAACAACCCCTTTCCTTGCAAAAAAACGCTGGATTGTACGATAACTATTTTTCAGCAGGATGATTCAGACGTTACGCTTTGACAAGCGGGCGTGTGATCGCTTAAATTGCCGGTGTTTCATGCACCTCGACTCCGCCTCAGGCCAAACGAACTTTACAAAATGACATATTCGTTCGATGGTTTGATCGCAACACACTGCAACAATGCGAGCGGTTTTTTTATTCAAGCCTCTGGGTGAGTGTTATCAATATTGGACGGCGAATCACGAATGAAAGCACGCCGTTACCCCGTCATCTTCGCACTGATAAGCGCTAGTCTCACCTCGCCATACAGCATTGCCGTTGAACCTATCAGCAATGAATCGGGTGGTGTGCTTGAGCGCCTGAGTGGGTTGACCGATCGCGCTGCGCAGCTCGCGATTGAAGCCATGTCACTGATTGGCATTCACTATCGGCGCGGTGGCAACTCGCCAGAAAACGGCTTGGACTGCAGCGGCTTGGTGCGCTATGTATTCAAACAAACCAATGATATTGATCTGCCACGTACTTCAGTTGAAATGAGTCGAGTGGGCGAGCAAGTCGATAAAAAAGATTTGCAGCCAGGCGATCTGGTGTTCTTCAACACGCTGCGCCGCACTTTCTCGCATGTTGGTATTTATCTCGGCGACAATAAATTCATCCACGCGCCAACACCGGGTAGCGCAGTGCGTATCGAAAGTATGGATCTGAACTACTGGAAAGCGCGTTTCAATGGCGCGCGCCGTGTGCTTGGGTCCGAAACGAATGATTCGCCTCGACGCTAAACCCGCGTTCATCGGTTCGGGTAGATAAAGGCACCGGAAATTACGTCGCTTTACCCCTTAGCCTTACCTTTTTGTCAGAAAATACGGTAAACTTCTGACAGATAGAGCCCTGCCATGAGCCCACTTGCCGAATCCATCCTCTCGCAAGCACAGTCCCTCCCCGAGGGAGGACTGCTCTCGCCCAAGGAGTTCCTGCACCTGGGCTCTCGAGCGGCAATTGATCAGACCCTCTCTCGCCTGGCACGTGAAGGAAAGCTGCTCAGGGTTGGCCGAGGCACTTACTCTCTCCAAGTTCAGGGTCGCTTTGGTGTGCGCCCTCCCTCGACCGAAGCCGTTATCGAAGCGATTGAATCCAGCAGTGGCGAAACTGTGGTGGCCAGCGGCGCTGCAGAGGCAAACGCGCTGGGGTTGACTACGCAGGTCCCCACGCGCGAAGTCTTCCTGACTTCTGGTTCTTCCCGACGACTGAAACTGGGGAATCGGAACGTTGAACTCAAGCACGGTAATCGATGGCAAATGTTGCTAGGTAAACGGCCGGCCGGAAAAGCCATTCGCGCGCTCATTTGGCTCGGGCCCGAACAGGCGCCCATGGTCCTGGAGGTGCTCAGAAGCAAATTGCCCCGTCAGGAGTGGGAGGCCATGCGCCAGGCTCGAGCTGGATTACCAAGTTGGATGGCCAAAGCGATAAGCGAAGTGGTCATTGGCTGATTCATGGTTCACTCTCAGCCGCGCAGATCAGGCTGAAGCACTTGAAGTGGCTACCGGGCAGACTGGCCGCCCACCACATCTTCTTGAAAAAGATATCTGGGTGGTATGGACCCTGTCTGCCATCTACGAATCAGCCCTTGCGGAGAAACTGACCTTCAAAGGTGGCACGTCGCTGTCCAAGGTCTACAAGATCATTGACCGCTTCTCGGAAGACATCGACCTGACCTACGACATTCGAGAAGTGGTCCCAGATCTGCTGCGAGACGGCAATCCGATCCCGGCTTCAGCAAGTCAAGCCAAAAAGATCACGGACCGGGTTCGCGATCGTTTGCCGCGTTGGATTGAGCACGAAGTGCGTCCTATCTTGCTGTCGGCTCTGCAGCGCGATGGGCTAGAGGCCAATTTATCACTTGCTAGTGATGAAAAAGAAAAGCTGATCTTGCTCTACGAGCCCATCAAGTTCGGCACTGGTTATGCGGCATCCACCATCCAGCTGGAGTTTGGTGCCAGAGCGACGGGCGAACCCCACCAATGACACGCCATCGCATGCGATATGGCACCTGCAATTCATGGGATCGAGTTCCCAACGGCTCGACCCTTGGCAATGGCCGCTGAACGCACTTTTTGGGAAAAAGCCACGGCCGCGCACGTGTACTGCCGACAGGGTCGTCTTCGCAGTGAGCGATATTCACGGCACTGGTATGACCTAGCCGCGATGGCCAACTCGGGACATGCTCAAGCAGCGATCGATGACCTTGCACTTGCCCGTTCAGTGGCGAAACACAAGTCCATGTTTTTTGCTGAGAAAGATGCCGAGCGGAACCCGATTGATTATGAAGCGGCCGTTGGTACCGAAATTCAGCTCATTCCAGACGGCAGCGCATTGAATGTGCTCGAGAAAGACTACACAGCGATGCTCGAAGACGGGTTACTCGCAACACATCAGCCCAGCTTCGCAGACATCATCAGCACTTGCGCTGAACTTGAAAGCCTCATCAACAGATGATTCAGGGCTTGGCCAAATACACAAAAGAGACTCTTGTGCTGCGCGGCGAAAAAGAAAAAATGACCCTATCATGTGAATAACGCATCACGACAATGAGAGCCCGTATTGTCAGGCCGTAGCGCCCTCATGGTTGCTCACGCTTGACCTGTAAACGTTTGCGCAGTTCGGGTATCGCCAACAAAGCGGCACGCTCTCCCGCCGCAATCGCCACGCCGCGGTTTTGAAAATCATTTCCCTTCATCGTTGCCAGCTCAGGCCGAATCACAAT
>JBJTXC010000120.1:0-3013 GCA_046082065.1 Burkholderiaceae bacterium | reverse complement strand
TCTCGCATCATGCCCACCGTCTAGGTGATGCGGTGCGGCGCTTCATAAAAAATCAAGGTTGCGGTTGAGGGGGTTAACGCTCGCACCACCGCTTCGCGTTGCGCGTCTTTCGCGGGCAAGAAACCGACAAAGTGGAATCCTTCCGACGACAACCCGCTTGCTGACAGCGCGGCAACCGCCGCCGACGGGCCGGCGATGGGTACGGCGATTAAGCCGGCATTCAGCACCGCATCGACGACGCGTACACCCGGGTCTGATACCGCTGGGGTGCCGGCGTCTGAGACCAGTGCGACGCGTTCGCCTTGGCGTAGGCGCGCGATAATTTTCTCACTCGCTTCTGCTTCATTGTGCTGATGCGTCGCGATCAGTGGTTTAGACACGCCATAGCGTTTCAATAGCTGCCCGGTGTTGCGCGTATCTTCACACGCAATGGCATCAACCAAGTCAAGCACCAACAAGGCGCGCAGACTGATATCGCCCATGTTTCCAATCGGCGTCGCAACCACATACAATGCGCCCGCCGGAAATTGCTGTAATGCGATTTCCTCGGACAGTAATTCGAGCAACCTGATTCGCTCAGGCGAAACTTGAGATGGCATCAGGCTATTGTACAAAACCCCCTGCGCTACCCATGAAGCATCGCACCACTGAATCCGGCCGACAGGCAGAGGATCGTGCATTGGCTTACCTTCAAGCCCAGGGGTTAGTTTTGATTACAAGGAATTTTCGTAGCCGGCGTGGCGAAATCGACCTGGTCATGCGCGATGCCGCGACCTTGGTGTTTGTTGAGGTCCGGCAACGTCGCAGCCAGCAATTTGGTGGCGCGGCAGCGAGTATTTCCGCTACCAAGCAAGCCCGGCTGTGGCGTTGCGCTGAGTTTTTCCTGCAGCGCTACCCTGCAGCACCTGCGTGTCGCTTCGATGCGGTTTGCATTGATGGAACGAACCTGACATGGCTACGCCATATCTTTAGTGCTTAGAACCAGTCTTATTAGGCCGCCGCTGCGTTGGCAGCCTCTTGCCGTACGTCTTGTGCTTTCTGCGATTCCAGCCCTTGCCATCGACCTCACGAGACAGGTTCTTAATCTCTGCATTAAATTGAATAGACTCCGCCGCTCTGTCGCTGGGTCAGCTTTATAATCGTGCTTGTGAACAAGCAAAGAATACTCGACCAATTTCAGGAAAGCGCTGAGTTGAATATTCAGGCGGCTGCCTCGCTGGCGCCGCCAATTGCTGAAGCAATTGATTTGATGTTTACCTCGCTCTCGAATGGCAATCGTATCCTCGCGTGCGGGAATGGCGGTTCGGCGGCGGATAGCCAACATTTCGCAGCCAAACTGGTCGGTCGATTCGAGCGTGAACGCTTGCCGTTGCCGGCCATTGCTTTATCTACCGACACCTCGGTGTTGACTGCGATTGGTAACGATTACGGATACCACGAGATATTCGCCAAACAAGTACAAGCATTAGGGCAAGCCGGTGATGTCTTGCTCGCCATATCAACCTCCGGCCAATCCGGGAATGTGGTCGCTGCTGTCGAGGCAGCGCAAGAGCGCGACATGCGTGTCGTTGCCCTGACCGGTAATGGCGGTGGCGCACTCACCAGCATACTCACCGAGGTTGATGTTCATATTTGCGTGCCACATGAGCGAGTATCGCGAATTCAGGAAATTCACTTGTTAATAATTCATAGTCTTTGCGACGGTATCGACGTCGCACTTTTTGGAGGAGATACCGAATGAAACCTTTGCTATCCGCCGATATGTGTCGTCCACTGCTGGGCGTAGCACTTGTTGCCGCGCTTTGCGCCAGTCTGCAGGGATGTGTGCCGATCGTTGTCGGCGCAACAGCGGTAGGGTCGATGGCTGCCGTTGACCGCCGTACCATTGGCATGCAAACCGACGACAAGACCATCGAGCTCAAAGGCGAAGGTCGCGCCAGCAAGATCACGGGTGATAAAGGCCGCGTGGCCGTGACCAGCTACAACCGCATGGTGCTGTTAACCGGCGAAGTCGCCAATGAAAAAATGAAAGCGGACGTTGAAGCGCAAATTGCCACCATGGGCGATTTGAAAAAAATATAAAATGATCTTGAGGTGGCGCCAGTATCTACAGTGAGTGCCCGCTCCAATGATTTGCTAATTACCAGCAAAGTCAAAGCCGCCATCATTGATACCAAGGATTTGTACATTAGCGCGTTCAAGATACACACTGATCGTGGTGTGGTTTATCTGATGGGGCGCGTGACACAACGTGAGGCAAGACTAGGTAGCGAGGTGGCTCGTAACGCAGCTGGCAATATTCGCAAGGTGGTGAAATTATTCGAGTACATCAGCGAAGAAGAGCTACTCGAGATGAAAGCCAAACCATCTGCTGAGGATGGCCGTACCGCAGCGCCTGCCAAGTAAACTAAAATTTTTCTGGTCAGCTTGCCTGCGGGGGCCGATCGTTCCCGTTATGGTTCGAGTGATGTCGCGGCCACGGCCGCCTTGCCATCGCCCTAATCAGAAAGCTTCCGTGTACCCGACCAAGGCGCCGCTCGCCTTGGTCAAGCGCCTATAATGGCGAATCATTTTTTTCGTTTCGGATCAGTCCATGTCCAAGCATTTCCCGCGCCGAATCGGTGGTTTGACGATCATTCAAACCATGGCCCTGCTGGCCATTCTTGGTGTTGTCCTGTTTTTCGCCTTGTCTCTGCTAAAGCGTGAGCCAGCGCCGGCTGCTACCTTCAACACCCTGAAAGGTGAGCAGCTGAGTACATCGTCCTTGCGCGGCAAAGTGGTCCTGGTAAATTTCTGGGCAACCAGCTGCGGTAGCTGTATCGCTGAAATGCCGCAAATGGTGAGCACCTTCAATAAATACCGCGAGCAAGGCTTTGAGTTGGTCGCCGTCGCCATGAGCTACGATCCGCCGCAGTATGTACAAAACTACGCTGAAACACGGCAGTTACCATTTACCGTGGCGCTAGACAACAATGGCAGTAATGCCAAAGCATTCGGTAATGTGCAACTAACA
>JBJTXC010000119.1:0-2251 GCA_046082065.1 Burkholderiaceae bacterium | reverse complement strand
CCGATGATGGTGTAAGACAAGCGCTGATCACTACCAAAGTTACCAACGTTGCAGTACCCGGTGTTAATACCAATACGAATTTCGAAAGGGTGCTCAAAGCCATGATTGCGCCAGCGCGCCTGTAACCCGGAAAGACGCTCCAGCATACGCAATGCCATCTCTACGCAGGCACGTGCATCCTCTCGTACCTCAAGCGTTTCCGGATCGCCGAAAAAAACCATCATGGCATCACCCATATATTTATCGATGGTTGCGCCGTGAGCCAACGCGATTTGCGTCATCTCTGAAAAATATTCGTTGAGGTACTCGGTGAGTGCCTCTGGCTGCAGGTTTTCTGATGTTTGCGTAAACCCTTGAATATCACTGAAAAATACTGTCAGCTTTTTTCGTCGGGTGGCGATGCGGGTATCGTAATCACCCGCAAACAAGGCCTCGTGGATTTGCGGTGGCAGGTATTTGGCCAATTGCCGAGACAAGTTCTCCAGCTCGGTCTTGCGCTGGTCAAGCTCTCGGGTTTGCGTTTTCAGATTTTGGTTGAGTTTGACGAGTCGCTGCTCCTGTCGATCCGAGTGCCGAGTCAGATCTTCATTTTCCCGCACCACCTTTGAGAAGCGCTCGAACAAGCGTTCGGCGAATGCACGTATTTCAATCGCGTCGCCGCTTTCGATAATTGCCGGTCCCTCGGCCAGTAGCCGCTTCTCTCTGTCATACAGATCGAATAGCTGTTCGTCCATGGATCACTTAGCTGGCTTTAACCTCAATACTTAAATCAGGGAAATGATCTTTGAAATCCTCACCCAACTCCTGCATGATGTCGTCGTCATCGGTGTAGTGCCAGCGAACTGTGACAGGTTGGCCCGCCCGCCGCACTGCCTCAAAACCTTCGAAAATACGAAAAATCGCTTTGATGCTCGAGCTATTTATGTAGATCATGGCGATATCCGCTTCAAGCGGCTTGTTCAGCGCGCTGGGTAGCTGCTCTACTGCATGCACGACCTGCCCATAAAAAGCGGCGACGTCCTCCGGGTAAGATTCGCCCTTCATGCTGAATAGACCAATAGATGCGGATAGCTGAATTTCCGGCGTACGCTCTGTGGCAGCAATCTGCAGATCGGCGGGGGTGCTCATCATGGTCCTTTCAAATTCTCGCAGAGAGGAAAAAATCAACGTGCCGCTCATCGACATCGCTGAATGCGTATGAGATTGGATGCGTAGCACGGCGGGCGATTTCAAGCAGGCCGAGGCCTGCGCCCGGTCCCTCATGATCATTGGCGCGCGACATGCCTTCACGATACAGCTGACGGATCGTGTCTTTATCAGCGAAATGCAATTGTTCCAAGATCTCTTTCAGTTTGACCGAGTCGCTACGCGCGATGCGGTTGCCGCACACAACGACGATCTCGCCGTCATGCTCTGAAATGCACACCATGCCCGTTGGGTTTTGCTCGGTACGGCCATGCCAAATCAAATTTTGCATACCCTCCATGAATACCGAAAAAACTGTGCGTGAGCGTTTGGTGTCGTCGAGCCCTTCGAGCCTTGCTTTAAGAATCTCGGCAAGTGAAACCATCAACTCGTCCGACACCGTACCGTTGTAGGCCATGATGACGCCGGAATGCTGCATCGCATTGCGTATCTTGATTGCTTCAGAAATATCCATATGCTCTCCGGCAGCAGGGTTGCAGGGGTGGCCAAATGAATTAATCGGGGTCCAGGTTGCGGGGGGAGTTTCTCATGGTACAAATCTGAGTACACAATACGGACAAAGTTAATTAACTTTACGCTGCTAATTTGTGGCCGTGAAGGTATCCGGGCGACGATATTTTCAAATGATTAAGATTTGAGATTCAAAGATTTTCAGGTCCGAAATACATGCTGTCGTATGCCATTCCCGCGAATCGGCTTCTATAATTACCCAAGCACCCCAACTCAATTTGTCGCGGGAGACATCCATGACTACAAATGCTCAGGGCGAAGTCTACCGATTCACTATCGATATGGAGCGACTCAAAGCGCTTGGTATCGTCGACCCCAAGTCACGCGCCGCGCTCGAGGCCTATGATCACCACGAGCTAAGCAGCGCCGAACGCTTGTTCTTCAAGCTGTGGGGTAATGACTTATTGAAGTCCGGCGTCTTTCAGCCGGGACAGAAGATTGCCGAGCGTAACGAACACCCCGTATTTGCGCACGTCGTGGTGACCCGCGTTAAATGTTGATCCAAAGTCTGTGAGAGTTTTTAGTCTAGCTTGAC
>JBJTXC010000118.1:0-4570 GCA_046082065.1 Burkholderiaceae bacterium | reverse complement strand
CGACGTGATTTTTCTCGACCCCCCGTACCAGCAGCGACAATTACCAAGCCTGTTACCCGCGTGCTTGGCGCGCTTGAATCAGGGCGGCTTGGTCTACCTTGAGTCTGATCAGGCATTGAGTCCAGCAGATTCAGCCCGCCGTCCAGCGGGTGTCTGCGCGCAAACATGGCTTAGCGGCTGGGAGGTGCTCCGGTCCGACAAGGCCGGGCAGGTGCATTTTGCCCTGCTGCGCCCCGTCGCTCGCTGAATTTGCTTGGCGGGCGCTGCCTTGGGGCATAATGCGCATCCCGATAAATCGTCCGGCGCCGCTGCACCCTTGAGCGCCACTGATTGCATCATGGCCGTAGCTGTTTACCCCGGAACATTCGACCCGCTCACGCGTGGACATGAAGACCTCGTGCGCCGTGCATCAGGTCTGTTTGATCGACTGGTGGTCGGTGTTGCCGACAGTCGCGCCAAGCGCCCATTCTTTTCGCTCGACGAACGACTCGATATTGCGCGTGAAGTGCTCGGGCATTACCCGAATGTGACGGTTGAAGGATTTTCCGGCTTGCTCAAAGACTTTGTGCGAGCGCATGACGCGCGCGTGATTGTGCGCGGGCTGCGTGCGGTGTCCGACTTCGAGTATGAATTTCAAATGGCGGGCATGAATCGCTACCTGCTGCCCGATGTAGAAACGCTGTTCCTGACACCATCGGATCAGTATCAATTCATCTCAGGCACCATCGTGCGCGAGATCGCGTTACTGGGCGGCGATGTGTCTAAGTTTGTGTTCCCGTCTGTGGAGCGCTGGCTGCAAAAGAAAATTACCCCGCAGACTTAGGGCCTGTCTCGTTAGACTGCTTGCGGGGATGGCTTCACCGTCTACGATTTTTTAAAGAATCAACCTTAACGGAGTAGATCGTGGCACTGATGATCACCGACGATTGCATCAACTGCGATGTCTGTGAGCCGGCGTGCCCGAACGGTGCGATTTCCATGGGTGAGTTGATTTATCAAATCAACCCGGATAAATGCACTGAGTGCGTTGGACATTTCGACGAGCCACAGTGCCAGCAACTGTGTCCGGTGGCGTGTATACCGGTCGATGCGCGGCATCAGGAAACACCCAGTCAATTACAAGCCAAATTCATTCGGCTACAAGCGGTGGCACAGTCGGCTTGATACTTTCACTGGCGCGATCGCTCGCAACGTTGCATCCAGACCTAAGCCGCTTCTCGACCCGCTGGGAAAATTAAAACACTGGATATCGGCATGCGCCGGTATGACGGATTAATCGGCGTTGGCTCGGTCATCACTACAAAGCATTCAGGAACGCCAGCAAATCGTCTCGGTCTTGCTTGGACATTTTCGCGAATGCATCGCGCGATGCTTTTGCTTCACCACCGTGCCAGAGTATGGCTTCGGTCAGGTCACGCGCTCGGCCGTCGTGCAGGAAGCTGGTGCTGCCATTCACCATCTTCGACATACCGATGCCCCACAGCGGCGCGGTGCGCCAGTCCGAACCGGTCGCTTTGAAATCGGGACGGCCATCGGCAAGGTCGGGCCCCATGTCATGCAGCAAAAGATCGGTGTAAGGCTGTATGCGTCGGTTTGACAGCATCGGGAACTGCTCAAGCACGCCAGTCTTCAGCTCCGGCACATGGCAGCTCGCGCAGTTTGTTTTTGCAAATAATTGACTGCCGCGCATCACCGGCGGTTTGTCTTGATCTCGCGCCACCGGCGCGTCGAGCATCATGGTCCAGAAGGTGATGTTGTCCCACATCTCGGGCTTAAGCTCGGGTTTGCCGGTGTGGTTCTGTTTTGCGCATTCGGCTTGCACCGGTGGACAGTTTTGCTTGTCGTACACCGGTGAAGTCACACCCATATCGTTAATGAATGCCGCAGCAATTTGCTGCCTTAGATGCGGCTGATTGGCCTTCCAGCCGAAGCGGCCGATCACGGTACGATTATTTACATCGTCGCGCACATAATTCGGCCGACCATTCAGTCCTTGCGCTTTTTGCGCCGCCGCTAGCGCGAGAATGTCTTTCTCGCTGACTGCTTCCAGCAAGCCGAGCCCGAAAATCGCTTGCGAATTACGCAGCGACATCATGCTACCCGCGGCCAGCGGCCCGAAGTTCAGTCGCTCCAATCGAATTTTCGGTCGTCTTAACTCGACAGTACTGCCATCCGCCAGCGTCACTTTTTCAACTAGCCAGTCGATGTGCAGTTCACCCTCGCCAGCGGGCATATTCTTATCGGCGCGCGGAATGGTGTCGAAGCTTTGCAGCTGCAGACCATAAGCGGGTTCAGGGTTCGGCCCGCCATGCGCATCCTCGCCGGGGACCGATAGCCTGATTAATTGCTGGAATAGCGGACCACCGCCGGTATCAGGTGGTCGCCCGCGGCCAGCCTGTATGTGGCATTGCACGCAGTTCTGCGCCAGAAAGGTCGGGCCCAAGCCCCACTCGCTATTGCCCGGGGCAGAGAGCGAATAATCCCAATTCGGGATTTGGTGGTTGGGGATCGCCAGCCAGGGCGTATTGAACAATTTCTCGCCGTCGCGAAACTGCCGGGTCTGGTTATCGTCCAGGCCCGCGATCGGCTGCAGGTAAACGGCGTGCTGCACGACGTCGTTCGCAGGTACTTTAAGCGCCACCGCCAGCGCAGCCGCGCTCAGGGAGAGCGCAACGGCGGGACGACATAGGCGCATACGGGGCATAAAGCGTTCAGGCTGAAGTGAGAATGGTCAAAGCGTATTCTGCCTGATCGCAAGACAACGGTGTTTGGACTCAAGATTTTCTAGCTTCATCTTTCCATGCCGACGAGCTACCTGTCTGCCCGAGAGTTCTTGAGCGACCCGCTGGGCTACTGCTCGTTTGACTTCTTGGCTGTCGTGATCGGGCTAGATAGAAAGCCGGAAAGGCTGCACCCTCAAGACGCCCATAAACCTGCATTTGAAGCCATGCTAGACTCGAAGCAATGAATAATTTGACATCAAAATTAATCGATCCAGCGACTGCCGCGGCAACAAGCGCATTTCTTGAGCGCGCTGGTCAGCAGTTCCCCGTGGACTACGGCATCTTATTCGGCAGCCGAGCTCGTCAGAATTACCGGGCTGACAGTGACGCGGATGTGGCGGTAATCATGAAGGGGCCCGTTGGAAACCGATCGACGCTAGCGATTGCAATGGCTGGCATCGCGTTCGATGTTTTGCTTGATACGGGTGTTCTGGTCCAAGCGCTGCCGTTATGGGATGACGAGTTACACGATCCCGAGCAGTTCGGTAATCCTGCATTGATCCACAATATTCATCGCGAAGGTATTCGGCTTTGAGTACTGCACTCACCCCGGCCAAGTTTATCGAGAAGTCTGAGCGCGCATTGCAGGCGGCCAAACTGCTTGCAGGCGCAGGAGAAATCGAGGGTGCTTGCAATCGTGCCTATTACGCGATGTATGACGCCGCGCATGCGGCGCTATCAGCACTGAAGAAAGCGGATTACAAAGTAACCAAAACCCATAGTGGACTGATCGCCGCATTTGGATTGCATATTGTTTCCTCCGGCAAAATCTCTCGTGAGCTAGGCCGATCGCTGAATGAAGTTGAGCAGTTACGCTTACTTGCAGACTACACTGGTGAGGATGTCACTGCTAACCAAGTATTGGATGCGGTATCGAAAGCTGAACGCTTCGTCGCTGCCGTGAGGGCAATGCTTTCGTCTGATGGTGCGATTTGATCAGAAAATTTGCAAACATCAGACTTTGGGTTTCAGTATCAAATTGTATGATCCTCGCTGGCGTGCAAAAGCAAAAACGGCATCAGACGTTAAACAGGAAATTAAGCACATCGCCGTCTTTCACCACATACTCTTTCCCTTCGGCGCGCATCTTGCCCGCCTCTTTCGCGCCTTGTTCACCTTTACAAGCGATGTAATCATCAAACGCGATGGTTTGCGCCCGGATGAAGCCGCGTTCGAAATCGGTGTGAATGACGCCGGCAGCTTGGGGTGCCGTATCGCCTTGATGAATAGTCCAAGCGCGAACTTCTTTCACGCCGGCCGTGAAGTAGGTGTGCAGACCGAGAAGTTTGAAAGCCGCGCGAATCAATCGATCTAACCCAGGCTCGTCCATCCCTAAATCTGCCAGGAAAGCGCCCTTGTCGGCTTCATCAAGATCGGCGATCTCCGCTTCAATCGCGGCGCAGATTGCAACGATGGGCGCGTTCTGAGACGCTGCGTAGTCACTGAGTTGATCGAGCAGCGGGTTATTGCTGAAACCATTTTCAGCCACATTGGCGACATACATCGCCGGCTTGGCGGTGATGAGGCATAGCGGTTTCAATAGCGCGAGTTGCTCTTTATCCAGCGCCATCGCTCTGACCGGCTGCGCCTCGTTAAGTTGACCCTGAACTTTTTCCAGCAAGGCCACCAATGCAGCGGCTTCTTTATCGCCCGAGCGCGCTTTCTTTACTTCGCGCTGTATGGCTTTTTCTACCGTGATGAGGTCGGCTAATGCGAGTTCGGTCTGAATGACGGCAATATCATCGAGCGGGCTTACCTTACCTGCTACGTGCACAACATTCGGATCT
>JBJTXC010000117.1:0-6412 GCA_046082065.1 Burkholderiaceae bacterium | reverse complement strand
CGATGAAAAGCGAGGGACGTCGGCTGCATCCCAACGACGCAGAATCTTTCAGGCTGATTCAGGCAGCTTTTTTGGTCACGGTTTTCTTTGCAACCGCTTTCTTTGCAACGATTTTTTTAGCCGCGACTTTTTTTACAGAGGCTTTTTTTACAGAGGCTTTTTTTGCCGCCGTTTTAACCGCGGCGGGCTTCTTCACCGGCGCGACGGGCGCCAGCGTTTTTGCAGCAGTACGCGCACCTGCGTTGGCCTGAGCGCCCGATGCTTTATCGGCTTTGGGTTTTCGCTCCTCAAACTGGAAGCTCACCTTGCCGTCGGCGCCTCGCATCAAATACGCTTTGAATGGCCGACGCGTCCGCTGCGAAACAAATCCTGGCAGCAGATCAGTGCGACCGTCATTCAATAGCTTAACCATCTGCTCGGGCAGGATCTCTTGCTGCAAGATGATGCGACCACTTCGGAAATCACAGGCTTTAGGTTTTGCGACGGTCTTTTCACAGACATAAGCCAAGCCCATTTCATACACACCGCTGCCACACTTTGGACAATGACCGAGCGGCGTTTGATCGGAGAAATCAACCGGCTCGGCATTGTCATCATCAAGATTGCTCTGCCCAAAATCAAACTCGAGCTTGTAGTTATTGATGTCAGCGTCGTGGCTGATTTTGAGAATCGCGGCAAAGGGACGCCCCATCTTCGACCGAAAACCTTGCATCGGACCGATACTGCGCTGCGCGAGCAACTCTTCAACTTCGGCAATTTCAAATTGCCGACTGCCGGGCACTTTGCTGATCGAGAATTCGCACTTCGTACAAGCGAAGCGACGGTAATTTTCTTTCACCACACCGCCACAATTCGGACACGGCGTTTTGAGCGTTGCGTAATCTCCCGGGATCGTGTCGTTGTCGTATTCCTTTGCACGTTTGACGATGGTTTGCGTCATTTGCGCAATCTCGCGCATGAAAGCCTCGCGGCTGATCTCGCCACGCTCCATGCGAGCAAGCTTGGATTCCCATTCGCCGGTCAGTTCGGGCGCGGTGAGTTCAGCGACGCCGAGTCCGCGCAACAGCGTCATGAGTTGAAATGCTTTCGCGGTCGGAATCAGCTCGCGACCTTCGCGTAGCAAGTATTTTTCGTTCAGCAGACCTTCGATGATGGCAGCACGCGTCGCGGGCGTGCCGAGGCCTTTGCCTGCCATTGCATCGCGCAATTCTTCATCGTCCACCAACTTGCCAGCACCTTCCATCGCCGACAACAGCGTGGCTTCGGAGTAGCGCGCAGGTGGCTTGGTGACCAAGGCGTGTGGTTCGATTTTATCGGTCTTTACCTTCTCACCCGCTGCGACTGCGACCAGCGAGCCGTTGCCCTCACCTTCTTTTGCGTTGGGGTCAATCACCTCCTTGCCATACACCGCAAGCCAGCCCGGCGTAGTGAGGATTTTTCCTTCCGTCTTGAACTGGTGGCCGGATACTTCGGTGTAGCGCGTTGTGACCAAGTATTCGGCTGCCGGGAAAAAAATCGCGAGAAAGCGTCGTACTACCAGGTCGTAAAGTTTTTGCTCCGGCTCCGACAAACTTTTCGGCAGCTGACCGGTGGGAATAATCGCAAAGTGATCGCTGATCTTGGTGTTATCGAAAATCCGCTTATTGGGTTTGACCCAATTATTGTTGAGTATTTGCGCAGAGAACGGGTAATAGTTGTTGATCTCGCCGAGTGAGTCGAGCGTCTGCTTCACTGTGCTCAGATAGTCTTCCGGCAAATGCTTGGAGTCTGTACGCGGATACGTGAGGACCTTGTGTCTTTCATAGAGCGCCTGCGCCAAGCCGAGCGTATTTTTTGCCGAGAAGCCGAAGCGCGCATTGGCCTCACGCTGCAAGCTGGTGAGATCGAACAATGCCGGTGCCATGGATGTGCTGGGTTTGGACTCTTCGCTGACATTGCCCGGCTTGCCCCGGCACGCGGTCACAATCGAATCCGCCGCTGCTTTGCTCCACAGGCGCTCGGCGCGTTGCTCAGGGTCGGTTTCGTCTTTCTTGAACTTGGTGTCGAGCCAGCGGCCCTCGTAAATGCCGGCGGCGCAAACAAATTCGGCCTTCACTTCCCAGTAGTCGCGCGGCTGAAATTGCTTGATCTTCTCCTCACGCTCGACCACGATCGACAGCGTCGGTGTTTGTACCCGGCCCACCGTGGTCAGATAAAAACCGCCCTCTTTGGAGTTGAACGCGGTCATTGCGCGCGTTCCGTTGATACCGATCAGCCAGTCAGCTTCGCTGCGGCAGCGCGCGGCGTCGGCCAGCGGCAGCATTTCTTCATCGTCTCGAAGATGGCCGAAGGCTTCGCGAATCGCCGACGGCGTCATCGATTGCAGCCATAAGCGTTGCACCGGCTGCTTGGCTTTGGCGTACTGCACGATCAGCCGGAAGATCAACTCGCCCTCGCGGCCCGCGTCGCAGGCATTGATGATGCCGCCCACATCCTTGCGCTTGATGAGCTTATTGAGTAGCTTGAGCCGAGACTCGGTCTTGGGAATTGGGTTCAGCGCGAAGTGCGGCGGAATCATCGGCAAGTTGGCAAACGACCATTTGCCGCGCTTGACATCGTATTCCTCCGGCGCGGCGATCTCGACTAAATGGCCTACCGCCGACGACAACACATAGTTGTCTGATTCGAAGTACTCATCGTGCTTGGTAAATCCGCCCAGGCATTTTGCGATGTCGTTCGCAACGGAAGGCTTCTCGGCGATGATGAGCGTTTTGGTCATAGAGGATAGCAATTCGGCAACAGCATTTGGTTTGTCGCCAGCCATGAATTACGCGGACAAACAGCCGTGCGATTGGGAAAAAGCTGAAACGGCGGCTCATACCGCCAAACGCGGCCAATGATAAGCGCGTTGTCAAGCAATTCGCAAGCTAGCTTATGACCAAGGTGCGCCGACGCGCTCAGGCCGGTGGAGAGGATGGGGTCGTTTGGTCGGCTCACCGAGCCAAACGATCAATGGTAAAGCGGCGGATGGTCGCTTTCCTCGTCGGCGAACAGCTCATCAAACATCAGACTGTCTGGCTCTTTGCCCTGACTCCAGAGCACCATCAGCACGATGACTTTCAGCTTGTCGAGTGGAATCGGTGATTCGTTGACTGCGCAGGCGCGCTCGATCACGATCTCTCGCTGTATGGTGTTGACGACGTCTGCGGATTCGAGAAACTCGATGAAGCCAATCGCTTCCGTGCCAAGCATTTCATATTCTTTGTCGGCGTAGACGCGCGAGCCAAACGAGAAGGCCGTTTGATGGGCCTGTTGGCTGAACATTTCGTTGGTGGTTTCGGCGAGGTCAGTTAACCAGCCAAGCGCACGCGATATCTCTTCCTGTTCGAAACCTACCGCCGACAGCTTTTTCACCAACGCCGCAGAGTCCGGGCAAGCGTCGGGCCGGGAATAAGTTTCGTAAAGGTAAACAAGTACCTCAAACATTCTTGTAATGTAACGGCATCTTTTCCTGCGCACAAGTAAGAATGCACCTAGAAGCCATCAAATTAATCGAAAATTCTTCGAATTGAGCGGGTTTTTCTTTGAATTTCAGCAGCTTGTGCAATTGCTCGACTGCTCGGAAATCGTTTCCGCGTGTTTTCTTAAGTTTAGGCACTTGAAACAATGCGGTACCTGCTCGCTAGCTCAGCTTTTGATAGCGCCCGTCCGACAGGCGTTCAAATTTTCGCTCAAGCTCAAGAACCAACAAGGCGGCTTGAATTTCGGCAGCGGGCAAACCGGTACGCTCGACCAACTGATCCACCGACGCGGGGTCATGACCACTGGCCTGCATCACCTTAATCGTGGCTTGATCTGTTGCTGCCGTAGATGCTTCGACACCAAGATGCTGAATTGACTCGGCGGCGGTGTCGAGTGAGGCATCACTCAACATCAAACCTCGACCGCGATCTTCTGCCTTCAAATTCAACTCTTCAAGGATGTCTTGCGCAGATTCCACCAACTTCGCGCCTTGCCGAATCAATTGGTGGCAGCCCTTCGCCAGCGGCGAGTGGATGGAACCGGGAATCGCAAACACTTCGCGCCCTTGCTCCAATGCGCTGCGCGCGGTAATCAGCGAGCCCGATTGCAGCGCCGCTTCAACGACCAGCACGCCGAGCGACATGCCACTGATGAGCCGATTTCGTCTGGGAAAATTAGACGCGATTGCCGCCGTGCCCAATGGATACTCGCTGAGCAAACAGCCTTGTTCTGCAATTTGATGTGCCAGCGCGCGATGCTTGGCCGGATACACCAGATCGAGTCCCGTACCGGTGATCGCAATGGTGGAGCCTTGGCCGGACGCCGCACTGCAAGCACCCGTGTGTGCGGCCGCATCGATGCCCAGCGCAAGACCCGAGATAACGCACAAGCCCGCCGCGCTCAGCGTGTGGGCAAAACGTTCGGCGTTTTGCATACCTTGTGTGGTCGCATTTCGGCTGCCGACGATCGCAACACCAGCGAGTGACAGTAATTCCGTACGGCCTTTCGCATACAGCAGCGGCGGCGGATCAGCAATGCTCAGCAGCGCACGCGGATAGCGCGCGTCGGCCAGCGTCAGCACGTGGTTACCCGGGAGTTCAGCCCAGGCGAGCGTCTTATCGATTTGCGACTGCATTGCATCGTCTGGACGGCTGGAAAGCGCGAGTGCGATTTTCTCGGCGACGCATCTTTGTAGCGCGGGAAATCCTGCCGACAAAATCTGAGTAGGCAAGCCGAAGCGCGCCAGTAGCTCCCTTGCCGTGTGAGAGCCGACGCCATCCGTCAGGGTCAGCTGCAGCCAGGCAGCGAGATCGTCCTGATTATTCATACGTGCTTATCGATCACGCGGGCTAGCCGTTTGGATGAGTGAGCCGACACCAAGCACTTCTTGGCTACGCATAATCAACGCCAGCGCCACATGGTCCGCCACCTCGAAAACCCAAAGTGTTGCAATTGATTCGGATAGGCGTGCGCGGTATTCATCAAGCTCGATTTTATCCGGCAAGGTGACTTCAACCGTACTACCCGGTCGCAGACCATCGAGCGATCCACGGTTCAATGCAAGCACGTCATAATGAGACGCCGATTGCCCACCTCGCATCACGGCCAGAATTTTCGCCTGCAATATTGGCGTGGCGTGAGCCGGCGGTAGGGATTCAGACTTTGCGCGTGCAGGAAGCAAGAGATCACCGTCGACCAGCTCAGCCTCCGCCTGCACGATTATGAACTGCTGCGATGTATTGTCCTGCGGACGAACTTGGCTGCGAACCTGGCCTATCCGTTTCAATGGCAGCGCGGGCGCACGATCAGTTTGATCGTCTTTCAACGACGTGAGCGGCCGCATCACATCGAAACTCTCGCCAACCAGCGGGGGGCCATTCACTCGCACGACATCACCCACGCGCAGCAGCCGGCGGCCATCCGCCGACCCAGCAATGCGCGCCGCGTTGGATATCGTCGCGATGGACACCAACCGATAGCTGTCTTTGATCGCAAGTCGTTTGGTATCGATCGCCATTGTCGCGATGGATTGAGAGACTACCGAAGCACGCGCGGTTGGCGATAGCTTCACTACGTCGCCGGCATTCGCTTCTGCAGCAAGCGGGCTCGCACCAATGTTCGCGTTGGGGCGATCCAGCATCAGGCGTTGACTCGGGAAAATCCAATGCGGGTTCAAAATGTGCTCACGATTACCTGACCAAACAGTGCGCCAGCACCAGGGGTCGTTCAGAAATCTTGCAGCAATGTCCCATAGCGTATCGCCTGTTTGCACCGTGTGCGTTTCTGGCGCAGATGCGAGCATTAAGCAAGGGTTTGCTGCGCGTGCTGCGCTACCGGCGAGCAGCAGGACGCAGACGATGAAACAAGGGGCTATGCTAGACTTCTTCATTGATTTTTCGCTCTTGCCGAGGTGGGTAGCGTTTCGTGACGACCGGCCTTTGTGGATCTAATCCGCCGCGGATTGTGCATGAGCGCGCACGATTAACTAAGCTTTTAGCGCTGAATTTCTAGCGACTGTTGCACAAAAGTTGTATGGCCCTGCTATCTATCCTGCGATATCCCGATCCGCGCTTGCACACAGTGGCCAAGCCCGTGACTGCATTTGACCAATCGTTGCAAAAACTGGTGGCCGACCTGGCCGATACCATGTACACCGCACCCGGTATCGGCCTCGCTGCAACACAAGTCGATGTGCATCAGCAAGTTATCGTGATCGATGTCTCTGATACACGTGATCAATTACTCGTATTGGTAAATCCTGAAATTGTCTGGGCCAGCGAGGAACGACAGGTGTACGACGAAGGCTGCCTCTCCGTGCCGGGTATTTTTGATGGTGTCGAGCGCCCTGTGCGGGTGCGCGTCAAGGCGCATGATGCCGCAGGCAAGCTGCATGAGTTTGATGCTGAAGGTT
>JBJTXC010000116.1:0-4894 GCA_046082065.1 Burkholderiaceae bacterium | reverse complement strand
CCATGACGTCCGACGCCCACTGATCTGTAATGACCTGTGTGGGTTGATAGGTCGCCAGCAAGCGAGCAGTCTGCGCCGCCGACATTGCTTCGATAGGTAACAGGGTGGCACCGATACGCAGCAACGAAAAATACAGCACGATCGCATCCGGGTGACCACGCCCGACATACGCCACCCGATCACCCGCCCGCACACCCCATTCGCCGAATAGCCTTGCTGAACCACGCTCGATGCGCGACCACAGGCGTCGATACGTAATATCGCGGTCGGGTAGTACATGAGCAAGCTCGTCACCAAAGCGACCGGCATGGTCGTGCAGTAGCGCCAGCATGTCAGGATGTCTGATCATAATCTGCATGATTTTACGCAAGAATCAGCATCCGCCGACTTGATATGCACTTTTTCGGCATAATTCGGCATGTCCGAAAAAATTTCCAAAATGCTTACTCCCACAAAACTCCCTGTCGAACCCGAGTTCGATACGCAGCACTTTCGTGCAGCGCTGTCGCAGTTCGCCACTGGCGTGACGATCATCACTACGCGCGATCCTGAAGGGGAATTTTTCGGTTTGACCGCCAGCTCATTTAACTCCGTATCGCTGACACCGCCCCTGGTATTGTGGAGCCTGGGTAGTCAATCGCGCAGCATGGCGCTGTTTGCAGAGAATTCGCACTATGTCATTAATGTGCTGGCTGCCGATCAGGCCGAACTGGCAGAGCGTTTTGCCAGCCGTATTGAAGACCGTTTCAGTGGCGTTGACTTTACGCTTTCAAATAATGGGCTACCTATTCTGAGCGGTGTTTCAGCCTGGTTCGAGTGCCATAACCGCAGCCGCCATCCTGAGGGCGATCATGTAATTTTTGTGGGCGAAGTCGAACAATGCGCATTCGAGCGCAAACCCGCATTGGTATTTCACGACAGTCGCTTCAAGACAGCCGATACCTGATAAAGCGCTTACTGTATCAATCCGGGATTGCATCGTCACGCCAGCAAACGTGCGAGCACGCCTTTTGAATCAAACGCCGCACGCTGCAACCGATCATTGATACCCTGCCACTCGGCGGTGGCGGGTGGTTGCTCCACCACGATGAGATCGACGCCTGCCTGATCCAAACGCCGCAGTTGTGCGTATAAATCATGCGCGTAGATGCTCGGGTCTGCCGACATGCGCGTGGCACCCGGCACATTGGCTTCAATACACAAACTCAATACGCGTAGATGTCTGGCCTGAAGTGCCGTAAGTGTCTCTGCAAGAACACCCACATCAATCAATGCGAGCGGTGTTTTTGGTGCGTAGTGTGCGTCGAGACTGCCTGATACACGCGGTGCTGCCTGATCCGGTAAACGCAATGGTCGGCCAAGTTGCTGCTCGATGTGCTGCACACTGATTTGACCAGGCCTCAGCAGCACCGGGCCGTGCGTGGCGCTACGGGTGAGATCAACAATACTTGACTCGATACCGACCTGACAAGCACCACCATCCAGTACCGCAGCGACCGGGCCAACGCCGGGCTCGCCAAATTCATCCATCACATGCTGCGCCGTGGTGGGGCTGACCCGCCCAAACCGGTTCGCCGATGGCGCTGCGACACCCCCTTGCCCATCACGAAATTGTTTGAGTAGTGCCTGTGCTACCGGATGTGCGGGACAGCGCAAGCCAATCGAATCCTGACCACCGGTGACGACATCGTTGACGCGAGTTTGACGCTTCAGAATCAGCGTGAGTGGTCCCGGCCAAAACGCCTGCATCAACTGCTTCGCCTCAGAAGGAACATCTGTCGCCCAGTGCGACAAATCAGCGCCATGCGCTAGATGCACGATCAGCGGGTGATTTGCGGGCCGGCCTTTGGCACTGAAAATCGCTGCGACCGCTTGCGGATTGTCGGCATCAGCAGCTAAGCCGTAAACGGTTTCGGTGGGTATCGCTACCAGCTTGCCTGCTTCAAGCAAACGCGCGGCTTGAGCAATGGCTTCTGCGTCGGCGACCATCAAGGCGTCATGCCAAGCAGGCGGCAAGCGGCCGAGCAATGCTGCTGAGCCTCGGCAAGCGTGCTCGCGACGAATGTTACATGCCCCATTTTGCGCCCTCGGCGTGGCTCATCTTTACCGTATAAATGCAGATTGGCACCGGGGAGCGCGAGGAGTTGTTCCCAGGCGGGTTCGCGTGGCACATGACGATCGGCCGTGAACCACAGATCGCCTAATAAATTGAGCATGACTGCAGGTGAGTGCTGTCGTGCTTCACCCAGAGGCAATTTAGCCATGGCACGCGCCTGCTGCGCAAACTGGCTGGTGATGCAGGCATCAATCGTGTAGTGGCCGCTGTTATGCGGACGCGGTGCCATCTCATTCACTACCAACGAGCCATCACGCAACACAAAAAACTCGACACACAAGACACCCACATAACCAAGCTGTGCAATGATCTCCAGAGTGGCCGCTTGCGCGCGTGCTGCGCAATCGGTAGACACATTCGGTCCGGGCACGGTGGTGCTGAACAAAATACCGTCGCGATGAACATTTTCCGCAATCGGGTACACCACCGCTTGGCCATCCGCACCGCGCACTGCCAATACAGAAATTTCATAGGCCAGCGGCAGCATCTGTTCCAGTACACAGGGTACTTGCTGCATTTGCGCAAACGCTGCGCTTACCTCTGCATGTGAACTCACCCGCGCCTGACCTTTACCGTCGTAACCTAAACGTGCGGTTTTCAGAATGCCGGGAAATAGCTGATCCGGTAGTGCTTCAATATCTGCTTGCGAAGCAATCGAGCGATGCGGCGCCGGGAATACATCTGAATTTTTTGCGCACGCTGTAAAAAAGTTTTTTTCGGCGATGCGATCTTGCGCCACCGATACGGCAGCCGCAGCAGGCGCAACGAACGCATGCCTTGCTAATTGGGACAAACTCTCGGCAGGCACGTTTTCAAACTCGGTCGTGATGGCAACACACTTTTCACCGAGCGCTGCCAAGGCACTGGCGTCGGTGTAAGCAGCCATCAGCAAGTGATCCGCAGCGTGGCCGGCAGGACAGTCTGCGATCGGCTCAAGCACCGCCACTTTGAACCCCATCGCTTGCGCAGCATGCACAAACATGCGGCCCAACTGACCACCACCCATCACACCAAGCCAGGTTGAGGGATGCGCGGCCGGAACGAAACTATCGCTCGGGTCGCTCTGCGTCATGTGGGTAATTTCATCGCCTGCGCAGCGTCGGTCTGCTGCTGACGATATTGCGCGAGCTGCTCAGCCAGCTTCGCGTCTTGGAGGGCAAGTATTGCAACCGCTGCAAGTGCAGCATTCGCAGCACCCGCCTCGCCGATCGCAAAAGTAGCCACGGGTATACCCTTGGGCATCTGCACGATCGACAGCAATGAGTCCTCGCCGCGTAGATACTTCGATGGCACCGGCACACCGAGCACCGGCACAATCGTCTGTGATGCAATCATGCCGGGCAGATGAGCGGCACCACCGGCACCCGCGATGATGGCATGCAAGCCACGCTCACTCGCTGATTTTGCATACGCGAACATTTGGTCGGGCATGCGGTGTGCGGAGACCACCTGCGCTTCGTGAGGGATATCGAGTTCTTTCAAGATCGCGACCGCATGCTGCATGACATCCCAATCTGACGATGACCCCATCACCACACCAATCAAGGGTTTACTTTGTGTGCTCATCTCAGTCCTTCAACGCGTTACCGGTTAAGCGCTGCAGTGCCTCGCGATATTTAGCACCGGTTTTTTCTATAACCTCAGCGGGTAGCGTGGGCGCAGGCGCAGTCTTGTTCCAGTCTTTTAATGTCTCGAGATAATCGCGCACGAACTGTTTGTCGAATGAGGGTGGTGAAATACCTTCTGCGTAAGAGTCCGCCGGCCAGAAGCGTGAGGAATCTGCCGTCAATACCTCATCCATCAGATGCAAGGTGCCGTGATCATCCAGACCGAATTCAAACTTCGTATCCGCGATGATGATGCCGCGCGTGGCGGCATAATCCGCCGCGCTTTGATAAAGCTGAATACTGACTGAGCGAATTTGCTCGGCTAACGCCTGACCGATGCGCGCCACCATCTCATCAAAGCTGATGTTCTCGTCGTGCTCACCGAGGTCTGCTTTTGCTGCAGGGGTGAAGATAGGCTGCGGCAGTTTTGCAGCCAACTGCAAACCGGGAGGCAGAGGAATACCGCAGACAGCACCACTGCTTTGGTAGTCTTTCCAGCCCGAGCCAATCAGGTAACCGCGAACTACAGCCTCCACCAAAATAGGCTTTAGGCGCTTTGCGACAACGGCCCGGCCGCGTACTTGAGCTACTTCATTCGGCGCCACGACGGTTTCAGGGCCGATGCCGGTGAGATGATTCGGCACGATCGCGCCGAGCTTATCGAACCAGAAGTCGGACATTTGATTGAGTACCTTGCCCTTGCCCGGAATCGGCTCGCTCATCACGACGTCAAAGGCAGATAACCGATCAGTCGTCACGATCAGCAGTTTGTCATCGCCTACTGCATAGTTATCCCGGACCTTGCCTCGACCGAGCAAAGGCAAGCTGCCAATATCCGACTGGTACAGACTATCCACGATTACTTCACCACCTGCGACAGCTCACCTTTCTTGTACCGCTCCGCGACTTTCTCCAGCGGTACCGGCTTGATCTTGCCGGCCTGACCTTCGCAACCAAACGATACATACCGCGCTTTGCACACTTGCTTGGCGGCTTCGCGCGCCGGCTTCAGGAAATCACGTGGGTCAAATTTGGACGGGTTCTCGAACATGAAACGGCGTACTGCGGCGGTCATCGCCAGACGAATATCCGTGTCGATATTGATCTTGCGGACACCATGACGGATTCCCTCCTGAATTTCTTCAACCGGCACGCCATATGTTTCTTTCAT